>NZ_JARWQD010000071.1 GCF_029869545.1 Nocardia wallacei
CGCCGGAGCCCTGAACCCCCGTCTGGGGGGGGCCTCCCCCCGCCCGCCTGGCCCCCCCGCCGGGCTGGCCGAGGATCGGCCGGGCCGGTACCAGCGCTACGACTGGGGGCTGCGGCGGCGGGCCGAATGGCACGACGTCGAGCCGGGTGGTGTGCTGATCCTGGAGGGGGTGTCCGCCGCGCGGGCGGCCGTGCGCGATCGATTGTCGCTGGCCATCTGGGTGCAGACATCCCGCGAGGTTCGGCTGGCGCGTGGACTGGAACGCGATGGCGCGCAGGCACTTCCGCTGTGGCAGGAATGGATGGCCGCTGAGGATGCGCACTTCGCCGCCGACCGCACGCGCGAGTACGCGGATGTGATCGTCGAGGGGGAGTAAGCATCCGCCGACTCCGGGCCGGAGCCGGCGGACCGGCCGAAACCTATTGGAACGACGAGAACCTCACATCGATGACCGCCCCGTGCAGCGTGTTCGGGACGCCCGAGACCTGGCCGGGGCGCAGCCGCTCGTACACCTGGCCGCCGCATTCCGGTCCGTCCCCGCCGCGCGCGTAGATCGTGGCGTAGAAGGGGGTGGCGTTGTTCCAGTACACCGTCCGCGGCCCTTCGGCGGTGATCACGGCCGGGTAGCAGGTGTTGTCGGCCGGATTGGCGACATTGGCGACCACGGTGACGTTCTCGGAGACCTGGAACTGACTCTCCGACTCCTGCGCCCAGGACTGGCCGAACGTGAAGAGTGAGGCCGCAACTGCTGCCGTTGCCGCAGCGACGGTGCGTTTCATCATCAGGCTGTTCCTCTCGGGAGGGCGGGCTTTCCGACACGTACGTCTATCACGAAAACCCGTTCCGTGGCACGGCGTCGAGAAGTTACCCCCGGGTCTCGGTGCACCGAGACTGTACCCGCCGCAGCGCAACGAGCGGCATGCACAGCAATGACTCATTTGTGACCGGCATTGCGACGCGCGGTTGTTCGACGCCACCGAGTGCCCGGGAGACGCGTCCGTCGAGCGCGCATGGGTAGTGTGCTGGACCGGCAGGAGCGCGAGGCGATGGCGACGAACCGGAGGTGCGACGCGAGGCCGAGCCCGTGGAATACGAAACTCTCCGATGCCGTGTGGCACCGGAGAGCTCGTGCTGCCGGTCGCGCGCTACGCCGCCCGGCGCGGCGCCTCGGCGGCCGGTGTGGCCGCGCCCTTCTCGTCCTCGGTGAACCCGGGCCGACCGGTGCCGATGAATGCCACCAGCCACGACACCACCGCCACGAACCGGTTGCGGAAGCCGACCAGGTAGAACAGGTGCACCGCGAGCCAGGCGGCCCAGGCGATGGTCCCGGTGAACTTGATCTTGTCATTGACCCTGGTGACCGCGCTGAACCGGCTGATCACCGCCATCGAACCCTTGTCCCAGTAGACGAACGGGGTGCCGGGCTGCTTCTTGCGGCGGATGATGTCGGCGACGTGGCGGCCCTCCTGCATCGCCGTCGGCGACTGTCCCGGGTAGCCGTTGAGCGAGGTCATATCGCCGATGGCGTAGATGTCGGCATGACCGCCGACGGTGCAGTCCGGGTTGATGAGCAGCCGCCCGGCGCGGTCGGTCTCGCAGCCGGTGGCCTCGGCCAGCAGCCGGGCGAAGCCGCCGGCCTGCACGCCCGCCGACCACACCACGGTCTCGGCGCCGATGCCCCGTTCCACGCCGTCCTTGGTCTTCACCGTCACCTTGCCCGCCTCGATATCGGTGACGAAGGTGTCCAGCAGCACCTCGACGCCGTTGCGCTGCAACGACTCTCGGGCATACTCCGACAGGCTCCCGCCGAACGGCGGCAGCACCGCGCCCGCGCCCTCCACCAGCGATACCGAAATCTCCCGGTGGTAATGCCTTTTCGCGAGCTCCTTGAGCTGTCCCGCGACCTCGACACCGGTCGGGCCCGCGCCGACGACCACGAAGCTCAGCAGCCGCTCGCGCGAATCCGGATCGGCGTTCTCGGCCTCGGCGAAGACCCGCTCGATCTGCTCGCGCAGCCGCTTGGCGTCGTCGATGGTCTTGAGCGAGAACGTCTTCCGGGCGAAATCGTCACGGCCGAAGTACGACTGGTTGGCGCCGGTGGCCGCGATCAGCGAGCCGTAGCCGATCCGGCGCGTGCCCTCCGGCGTCTCGTAGGTCAGCACCGCCGCGTCGGCGTCGATGTCGGTGACCTTGCCCAGGCGCACGTCGGCATTCTGATGCCGGTGCAGGATGCCCGCGATCGGCGGGGCGATATCTGTGGCGGGGAGCACACCCGTCGCTACCTGATACAGCAGCGGCTGGAACAGATGCTCCGGTGTGCTCGAGATGAGAACGTAGTTGACCCCCGACTTGTTCAGCTGCTTCGCGGCGGCCAGTCCGCCGAAGCCCGATCCGACGATGACTACCTCAGCGGTTTCGATCCCCGCATCCACGTCTTGCATGACAGCCTCCTTCTGTCATTAGTAAACGCGATCCGGAATGCAAACGTTCCAGCTGCCTGGGCGCATAATATTGATGAATCTTATCTTGATTGCTCATGAATGGAGATCTCGATGGAACTGCGGCAGCTGTCCTATTTCGTCGCGGTGTGCGAGGAGCTGAGCTTCAGCAGAGCGGCTCAGCGGTGCTTCATATCGCAATCTGCTATCAGTCATCAGATAGCCCGGCTGGAACATGATCTTGGTGTGCAGCTGTTCGAGCGCTCGACGCGATCGGTCGTGCCGACGGACGCAACGACTCGGCTACTTCCCCTTGCGAAGCAGATGCTCAGCCTCGAATCCGCCATTCGCGCAGCTGTGCGGGACTCCGGGCCGCGAATTCGCCTGGCCGCGAACATGTCCTTCGCAACAAGATCACTGTCGGCCATCGCGGGTGCGCGCGAGGCACATCCGGGTGCGGAGATCGAGTTCGTGATCAAGCCCTTCCGGCAGCGCATCGCCGCGGTGGCGGATGGCGACTGTGATCTTGCCCTCATCCGCGGCAGCATCGATCAGCCCGGCCTGACGGTCGAGAAACTGTGGGTGGAGGACCTCGTCATCGCCGTCTCGACGGCCCATCCGTTGGCGGGGCGGGAGGATGTGACGCTCGCGGAGTTGGGAAACTATCCGCTGCTGCTCCCGCCGGAACAGGAACAGGTGCTGCTGCACACCGTGGTCCGGCGCGCGTTCGCCGATCTGCCCACCCGCGCGACCTACGGCCCGCCCATCCCGCCGGACCACACCGCCACCATGGAACTGATCAACCGGCCCGACGCGTGGACGATCCTCTACGCCGACACTCCCGCCGAGGGAATCGCGGCGCTGAACGTGCGGGGCGGCCCGCTGCGCATCCCGGTCTCCGCCGTCCTCCGCAGCGACGCCCGCACATCCCCGATCCTGACCACGTTGCTGGCCGCCCTGCACAGCGCATGAGGATCCCGGCCAAAAGCGCGTGCCGGGAATGTGGTGGGCGGTGCCGGGAATTCGGTAGGCGTGCAGGTGGACTTTGTCTTATCTCCCCAGGTGTACCGGTAGTCGCTTGTGTCCGTTGGAGATGAAGCTGGGGACGGTGCCGAGGTCGGGGGCGGTGGCGAGACGGAGATCCGGGAACCGCTCGAACAGGGCGGGGAGGGCCACCAGGGCCTCCAGGCGCGCCAGCGGGGCGCCCAGGCAGTGGTGGGCGCCGTAGCCGAAGGCCAAGTGGTCCTTGACCTTTCGGGTGACATCGAAGTCACCGGCGGTCTCCCCGTACAGCTGCGGGTCGCGGTTGGTCGCGGCGTAGCAGGCCAGGATCGGCTCGCCCTTGGCGATGCGCACGCCCTCCAGCTCGAGATCGTCGACGGCGAAGCGCAACGGCAGATGCGCCACCGGGGCCTCGAACCGCAGCGACTCCTCCACCAGGTCCGCCCAGGTGGCCTCACCGGAGGTCACCTTCGCCCGCTGGTCGGGCCGGGTGAGCAGCAGATGGACGGCCTGATCCAGCAGATTGACCGTGGTCTCGTGACCGGCGCTGATGACCAGCAGCAGGGTATCGATCAGCTCCTGCTCGGTCAGCTGGGAGCCGTCCTCCTCGTCGCGATGCGAGATCAGCAGGCTGGTCATATCGTCACCGGGCTGCTCGCGGCGGAAGACCACGAGCTCGCCGAGGATCCGATACATCTCCATGTAATTGGCCTGCGACTGCTCGGGCGTCAGCGAGGTGTCGAAGATGCCGTCCACACATGTACGCAGGCCCGCGTTCAGCTCCTCCGGCACGCCCATCAGCTCGGAGATCACCCGGATCGGCAGCGGGTACGCGAAACCTTCACGCAGATCCACGATCTCGTCGGCCGACCGCGCCAACCCCTCCAGCAGGTCGGTGGTGATCGCCTCGATGCGTGGCCGCAGCGCCTGGGTGCGACGGTGGGTGAACGCCGGTGAGACCAGCTTGCGCAGCCGCCGGTGGTCGCCGCCGTAGGCGGTGAACATGTTGTTCACCGCTACCCAGAGAAACAGCGGCCAATCCTCGGGGATCTCGCCGTTGATGAACTTCGGCCAGTGCTGGCGCGCGTCCTTGGACACCCGCGGATCGGTCAGCAGCGACTTCATCAGTGCCGCATCGGTTACCGACCAGGCGTGAATGCCGCCGGGCAGCTCGACCGGAACCACCGGCCCCCGTTCGCGAATGCGCGCCGCCTCGCCCTGGATATCGGCCCCCGTGGGATCCAGGACCAAGGGTTCGTGCTCCATCGTGGTCTCCTGACTACACGTGCAACGGTGGAGATTTCGGGAAGGTGACCGGCAGGCCCGTCAGGGCGCGATGGAAAGGCCCTGGGCGCCAGGTCAATTCGGATGGCTCGACGGCGAGTGTCAGGTCCGGCAGCGCGTCCAGCAGCTGGTCGATGGCGTCCTGCGCGATCATGTAGGCGACCGACCGCGCGGGGCAGGCGTGCGGGCCGACGCTCCACGCCAGATGCGAACGGTTGTCGGTGAATTCGCGCGCGCCGATGGCGGGATCGTTGTTGGATCCGGACATGCTGATCACGACCGGATGGTTCGCCGGGAGCCAGACGTCGTCGATCAGGATCGGCTGACGGGGGTAGGTGACGCAGTAGTTGGCCATCGGCGGGTCGGTGAACAGCACCTCGTCCAGCGCGTCGCGGGTGGACAGGCTGCCGCCGAGCAGGCTGCCGGCGAAGCGGTCGTCGGTGAGCATCAGCAGCAGCGTGTTGACGATGAGGTTCTGCATCGGCTCGATACCGGCGCCGTAGAGGGTGGCCAGCTGGTGGACCATCTCCGTCTCGTCGAGGCGGACCGGGTGGCCCAGCAGCCGCGTGGTGACGTCGTCCCCGGGTTCGGCCCGCTTCAGGCCGACCAGCTCGAGCAGTGCCCCGCTGAGCATTTCGTTGCCCCGCTCGGCATCGTCGCCCTCGAAGATCATCGCCATGCCGCGCGCCACCCGGTGCCCGATCTCCGGCGGGCAGCCCAGCATCGCGTTGAGCGCCTCGAAGGTCAGCGGGAACGCGTACTGCTGGATCAGCTCGGCCGCACCCTCCGTGCAGAAGGTGTTGATCAGCGGGATCGCGATGCGCTCCACGGTGGCGTGCAGGGCGTGCAGGTCGATGCCGTTGATCGCGAACGTGTTGGCCTGCCGGTAGCGCTCGTGCTCGTTCCCGGCGCTGCGGATCGCGTTCGGCCGCCATTCCAGCATCGGCATGATGGGCGAGTCGGCCGGGGCGTGCTTCTGCCAGGCGCGCGGATCGGCGGGGAAGTGCTCGGGATCGTTGAGGATCCGCACGGCGGTGCGGTATCCGATCACCAGGGTGGCCGGGACGCCCGGCGCCAGATCGACCGGTACCAGGGAGCCGAAGCGGCGCCGCATATCTCGATAGGCGGCGTGCGGATCCGCGGCGAATTCGGGCGTATGCAACGGAACCCGGGGCCCGTCGGTATCGATCGGCGATCCGTGCAGGACCGGACAGGACTGGGTGTGGACCGGGGGCCGGGTCAAGAATGGGACTCCAGACGCTGGAACAGGTATTCGACGAGGGTGATCAGTGAGCGCAGGCAGGGCCCGCGATCGCGCGCATCCAGGGCGGTGAGCGGGGTGCTGGGCTCGAGGTCGAGTGCCTCGCGAATCTCGTGCAGCGGAAACCGTTGCGAGCCTTCGAATTCGTTGACGGCCACCGAGTACGGCACGCCGCGTTCCTCGAGTATCGCCAGCACCTCGTCGGCCTTGTCGATGCGGCGGGTGTCGACGAGCACCAGCGCGCCCAGGGCGCCGCGGGCCAGCTCCTCCCACAGCGGGAGGAACCGGCGCTGTCCCGGCGTGCCGAACAGATACAGCGCCAGTTGCGGATTCAGCGTGATGCGGCCGAAATCCATGGCGACGGTGGTGGTCACCTTGCCCGGGAGGCCCGCCATATCGTCGATGCCGACGCTGGCCTCGGTGATGGTTTCCTCGGTGCGCAGCGGCCGGATCTCCGACACGCTGCTGACGAACGTGGTCTTGCCGACGCCGAAATTGCCCGCCACCAACAGCTTCACGGACCGGGTGACGGTCTCGGGCACATAGTCGACGGTGCGTTCGGTGAGGGCAGACGGGCGCTCAGACGGCGAGAGCGCGGAGCCCATTCAGTACCTCCTCGAGCAGGGCGAGTTGCGGAACCTGGTCCACCGGAGTCGGATTGACCAACTGTCCGCTGTCCAGCAGATCGGACGCGACGATCTTGACCACCGAGGGCGGCAGATCGAGGTAGGCGGCGATCTCGGCGATCGACAGGGCCCCGCGGCGGCTGCACACGCTCATCACCCGGCGCCCGTCCGGGCTCACGCCCGGGGCCGGATCCTGTGCTGCCACAACGAGGGTCACCAGATCGACCTCGCGGGTGGCGCGCGAACGCCCACCCGTCCGCACGTATGCCCGGACGAGATCGGGGTCGCGCCGATGCCTACTCATGGCGCCACCTCGTCAGCGCTCGGCGGCGTCACGTGCAGGCGCCCAGCCGTGCCATGTGTTCGCTCGCTGCGCTCACTCATGGCCGGCCGTTACCGCTGGCGCGGCAGGCTGCCGAGTTCGCGGCCGACGCGCAGTGCCAGCTCGTTCATCCGGTGCGCGATCAGGCTGACATCGACCTGCGTGGTCGTGGAGACTCCGATGAGCGCGCCCTCGCCGGCGGCGGTGATGAAGATCATGCCGTCGTCGTACTCGGTCATGTTCTGCCGCACCGTATTCGCCGCTCCGCAGAACTCGCCGAGTGCCTTTCCCAGCGATCGCAGTCCGGAGGAGGCCGCGGCGAAGCGCTCGGCGTCGTCGACGCTGATCTCCCCGACCTGCGCGATGCGCAGCCCGTCATCGGACAGTAGGACGGCGAACCGGACGCCGGGAACATTGAGGTCCTCGAGCATCCAGGCCAGCTTGTTGCCGTCGGAGACAGCTATACCGGGTGTGCTCATCAGGATGTCATCCCTTCGGTGTTTTCGTGTGCGGCGGAGGACCGGCCGCTCTGGGTGCCGCTGTGCCACGCGGCGGCGACGTCGGGTCGGGGGAGTGCGGTGTCGGTGTCCGGACCTCCGCGCGACACCGTGGACACCGCCACGGTGCGTCGGCGGCGTCGCGGTAATCCGCCCGGGGTGAGTTCGTGGACGGTCGACATGGACTCGGACTCGTCCGCGTCCTCGGCGGGCTCGGCCGGTTCCGCGGCCGGTGCGGCGTGCGCACCCCCGGAGGTCAGTGGCCGGGTGCTCTCCGCCGGTGCGGCATGCGCCCCGGCGGTGCCGCGGGCGTTCTCCGCCCACGCGGCGTGGGCGCCCTCCGCGGAAGCGGATGGGGCGGCGTCGGCCGGTGCGGGGCCCGTCGGTGCGGCGAATGCGGATTCCGTCGTCTCGGCGGCCGCGGATCCCGTCGCGCCGCCCTGTGTCGTGCCCGTCATTGCGGCGTGTGCTGCCCCCGTCGTTCCGGCCTGGCTGGGCCCGGTCGTTCCGGCCTGCGTGGTACCCGTCGTTCCGGCGTGCTGCAGGCCGGAATCGACCGGGTCCCCACCGAAGGCACGCCGGGGCGACGAGGTGGTGGTGGCCTCCGATTCGGCCACCGCGGAGATCACCGTGGGCGGGGCCAGCGCCGGCGAGGGCTCGCGCGGCGACAGCAGCTGCTCGGGGACGTAGACCATCGCGCGCATGCCGCCGTAGGCGTTGGGGCCGTCGATGTAGACGGTGAATCCGTAGCGGCGGGCCAGCGAGGCGATGCCGGGGAAGCCCACGCGCGGCGCCGGTCCGAGCTGGTGGATGTCGACGACCCGCTCGCCGGCGAGCACCTGGCGGGCCTCCTCCATCTGCTCGGAGTTCATCCGCACGCCGGCGTCGTCGACGATCACCGTGACGCCGTGGTGGCCCTCCTGGAACGAGACGTCGACGAACGAGGTGGGCGGCGAGTACCGCAGCGCGTTGTCGAGCAGTGTGGCCAGCGTGTGGACCAGCGGCTCCACGGCGCGGCTGATGACGGTGCGGTCGAGCTGGTGCGGCCGCACCCGGGTGAAGTCGCGCACGCGGCCGATGGAACCGCCGACAACATCGGTGAGCGACTGCTGCGGCCAGCGGCGCCCGGGCAGACCACCACAGACGATCACATAGGACTGCGCCTGGCGGATCATCTGCTGCACGCTGTGGTCGATGCGGGTGAGGGTCTCGTAGACCTCGTCGCCCCGGTGCTCGCGCAGCGCGGTGCTCACCACCTGGCTGACGTCGGTGCCCAGGCTGACCACGGAGGTGCCGAAGGCGCGCACCGCGGCGCTGGTCGCCTCCCGCGAGGCGTTCTCGGATTCGGTGCGCACGGCCGCCTCGGCCCGCGAGATCGCCTGCTGCGCCTCGTAGTCGGCCTCCCGGCGGATGCGCTCGCGGGTCTCGGCCTGCACCAGGCGCAGATCGCCGGCGTAGCGCTCGGCGATGGCGCGCAGGGCCTGCGCGAAGCGCGAGTGCCCACCACCCACCGGGATGTCCACCGTGACGTCGGATCTGCGCACCGAGTCGGCCACGAAAGGCATTGTGCTGGCAGTGAAGTGCTCGAGCTCGTCCTCGTTGCCGCGTAGCGCCTGCTCGGCTGCCTCGGCACGGGACCGCTGGTGGATCGCGTAGTACGCCGCATACACGGCCGCCGCGACGGCCAATATGAGAACTGCGGCGAGGATCCACGAAATCGTCACGGCGGTAGATTGATTCATCAGGTTCCCTCGTCGCCGGCTGCCCGGCCGCCTTGTCCTTCCTCAACTCGCCGACCACCAGACACCAGGGTCGGATGACGCTTGCTGTCGGCGCCGGAGCAGCGCCGGGCTGTCAGACCACCCGGCGGACCTCGAAGTTGCTTACCGGACAGGCGATTTCGGATGAACTCTGCCTGTCCGGCGGGGGGCCTTTCGGCCCCAGCACCCGACGACGGCAAACATTATCAGCAATTCTGGGTGGCAGCGACCGAATCGTTATCAACATTGCGATCCGCGGGTGGTGATGCGAAGGTTGCAAATCCCTTGCCCGATAGCCGATCACGCCATTGTCGCAGCACCGGCCCTGCAGAGGGGCCGAATCGATGGGCAACTGGAGATTCGCTGGTTCGCACATCGGGAGGCGAATGGCGGCCGCCACGCCGTCCGGACACGCCGAATCGCGTGGCAGACCGACCGGTCCCTCTGTAGCCCGGCCCGCGCTGGGGGTTAGCCGCCTACTCGCTGAGGGCCCGGGCGACCGACAGGTGCAGCCGTCGCAGTTCGGGCTCGTCGTCCGCCACGGTCCAGGAGATCTCCTCGAGCGCGCGCAGCAGTGCCCAGCCGCGGGCGCGATCCGCGTCCACCCCGAGGGCGCGTGCCGTCCGGTCGACGACTCGGCGGGCGTGCGGGGCCGCGGGGTCGCACTGGGTCTGGATCATGATCAGGAAGCCGGCGTCGAACGCCGCCTCACCCAGATAGGGCTTGGGATCGATGAGCAGCCACGGTTCCCGTTCCGCGGCAATGATGTTGCCCAGGTGGGTGTCGCGATTGACGATCAGCAGCGGCCCGTCCGGCGTGGCGAGCCTGCGGCACCAGGTGACGGCCTGCCGCAGCAGCTCGTCCGGGATCTCCTGGGCGAGTTCGGGTTCCGGATCGGTGAACATCGCCGTCCAGTCGGCCACCAGCGCGGCGGCCGTGGGCAGCGCCGGGAATCCGGGCGGCACGTCGACCGGCTCGCGGCGCAGGCGCCGGTACAGGCGGCAGGCCGACTCGATCTTGTCCGCGTGCTCCGGGTGGCCCTCCAGGCTCGGGAAGCCCGGCTGGCGCAGCAGCGGGGTGCCCGGCCGCGCCCACTCCAGCAGCATGGCCCCGCTGGCCGGGTCGAATCGCAACAGCCGCACCGCGCCGTCGCCGTCGTAGCAGAACAGCCCGGAGGGCTCGCCGACGTTCTCCTCGTCGACCACCGGTGCCTTCAGGACCGCGACCGATCCGTCGGCGCGCCGCACCGGGGCCACGAACGAGTGTGTGCCCCCGGTGAAGGAGTTCCCGATCAGCTCCAGTTCCCAGGCGCCGCAGAGCTTCTCCACCAGGGTGGGCAGCGCGGCGAGCCAGTCCTCGCCCCGTTCCTCGAAGACGGTGCGAATGGTCTCCTCCACCTCCGGTGGCAGCGTGATCGACATTCGCCCAGCCTTGTGGCCCGGGCCGTGAACCGCAAACCAATTCCCGCCCTCGCCCGTTGCCGATCGGGCAGCGGAAGGGGCGCGATCCACTTACTCTGACGGGGTGGGGAACGAGAACCTGCGGGCGTCGGACGCCGACCGCGAGAAGTACGTCGGCCGGTTGCGCCTGGCGATGGACGAGGGCCGCCTCAGCCTGCACGAGTTCGACGAGCGGGTGCAGCAGGTCTACGCCGCCCGAACCTACGGCGAACTGGCCCCGCTGCTGTCGGACCTTCCGGCCCAACGGGTTTCGATGCGCCCCGAGGCGAAGTCCCGGAGCCGGATCCCACCCTGGGTGGTGATCATGTGGATACCCTGGGTGTTCGTCAACCTGCTGTGCCTGCTGATCTGGGTCGCCACGGGCATGGGCTACTTCTGGCCGTTCTGGGTCGAGGTCCCCTGGGGCCTGGCCCTGTGCATCCCCACCACCATCGGCATCCTGACCAACCGCCGATAGATTCCGGCCAAAAGCACGCCGGAAAATGAAGTGCCCTCGCCCCCGAGGAAATAGGCCACCAGCGCGCCGCCCTAGCCCAGGGCATGCCACCGCATCTGTGGTGTGCCACCGCATCTCCTGCATGGCACCGCGTCTCCTGCATGGCACGGCATCTCTGGCATGGCACGGCATCTCTGGCGTGCCCACCGCATCCCCGGCATGGCACCGGATCTCTGGCGTGCCCACCGCATCCCCGGCATGGCACCGGATCTCTGGCGTGCCCACCGCATCCCCGGCATGGCACCGGATCTCTGGCATGCCCACCGCATCCCCGGCATGCTTTTGGCCGGGGTCTGTCCCGCCCGGATACAGCGAACGGCCCCGGGC
>NZ_JARWQD010000072.1 GCF_029869545.1 Nocardia wallacei
CCCAGCACCAGCGCCACCTCGGAGTCGGTCGCGGCGCCGCCCCCCCCGACGAAGCAGCCGGGGCCCTACCGGCCGGGGGAGCCGGGGCGCCAGGTGAACGGGACCAAGCGGGCGCCCCCCCGGGCGCCCGGGCCGGGGGGGGGGGGTCGGCGCGCGCCCGGTACGCTGGGGGGGGGCGCCAATCTCCCCCCCGCGGCCCCGTTTGCTGCCCGGCCGCCCCCGGCTGGTGGCGCCCGACCAGCGCGGTCACGGCCGCCACGGCCGGGCCGACAGCTATGCGAGCGACGATTTCGTGGCCGACGCCGCGGCCCTGATCGAGGACCTCGCGCTCGCACCGGCCGTGGTCTTCGGCCATTCGCACGGCGGGATCACCGCCTACCGGCTCGCGGCCCGGCGCCCGGATCTGGTGTCGGCGTTGATCATCGAGGATGTGGGTCCGGTGATGTGTGCGCCGGAGATCGCGCGCCCGATGCTGGACGTGCGCGGCTGGCCCGCCCGAGCGGACACGAAAGACGAACTGGCCGAGGCGATCCGGGCACAGGGCATTCCCGACCCGGGCTACTTCATGCAGAGTGCGGTGGCGGACGAGCGCGGGTGGCGGCTGCTGTTCGACTGGGACGACATGATGGCCGTGCAGGCCGGTGGCCTCGGAGACTGGTGGGCCGATTGGCTCGGATCCACCTGTCCCGCACTGGTTTTGCGCGGCGAGCACAGTTCCATGCTGCCCGCCGAGTTGGCGGCCCGGATGGTGACCCGCCGCCCGGACAGCCGTTTGGTCGAGCTGCCCGGCACCGGGCATTGGATCCACGACGACGATCCCGCGGGGGTCGCCCGCGCGGTCAGCGAGTTCCTGGACGAGCTCACCCGAACTCGTACCGCATGAACACGTCCGCGCGCTCGTAGGGCATCGGCCCGATCCGGTCGCTCGGGACGTGCACGAACCCGACCGATTCGTACAGGTGCACCGCGCTCGGCAATTTGGTGCTGCTGCCGAGGAACAGGGCGGTGGCGCCCTGTCCGCGGGCGAAGTCGATGGCCTCGCGCAGGATGATCCGGCCCAGGCCGCGCCCGCGCAGGTGGCGCGCGACGGCCATCTTCGACAGCTCGAACTCGCCGTGGTCGCCCTCGGGCACCAGCGCCACGCACCCCACGATCTCGTCGCCGTCCCGGGCGATCAGCACCTGCCCGCCCTTGGCGACGATCTCGCGCTCCGGATTGTCCAGCATCACGCTGTCGGCGGGTTCGAGGGAGAACAGCTCGTGGATCCAGTCCAGGTTGAGCTCCTTGAACGCCCGCGCATCGGCCGGGCTCGACATCGGCTCGATCACGAGGGATTCGACGTGTTCGGTGGCGAGGGGTTCGGTCTGCTGAGTCACGTCCGTCAGCATGCCGGGTGCCGAATCATCACGTCCAATACTTGATAGGTCCGATTGATATCTTGAACTTATGACCAATGGGGTGGAGCTGCGGCATCTCCGCTACTTCCTGGCCGTCGCCGAGGAATTGCATTTCGGCCGTGCGGCCGCCCGGCTGCACATCGCCCAGCCCGCGCTGACCCAGCAGATCCAGCGCCTGGAGACGATGCTGGGCACGCGGTTGTTCGACCGCACCTCGCGCAGTGTCGCGCTCACTCCGGCGGGCGACGTGCTGCGCGAGCGCGCCGCGGCGATCCTCGGCCATGCCGACCGCGATCTCGACGAGGTCGTGCGCATCGGCCAGGGTGGCCAGGGGCGGCTGTATCTCGGCTTCGTCCCGTCGGTTCTGCCGCTGAAGCCGCTGCGCAGCGTCCGGCAGTTCCGCGATCGCTATCCGCTGGTCCAGATCGAACTCATCGAGGGCTACACCACCCACATGATGGCGCAGCTCGGCCATGGCGCACTCGATATGGCGATCGTGCGCGATCCCGACGACCAGGACGGCACGGTCGTATTCCCTTTGGCCACAGAGCCTTTCATGGCCGTGCTGCCCGTCGATCACCCGCTGGCGGGCCGCTCCGAGATCTCCGGCGCCGAACTCGCCGACGATCCGCTGGTGTTCTTCCCCCGGGCCGCGGGCCCGCATGCCCACGACAAGAACCTGCGCCCGCTGGTGGAGGCCGGGTGCCTGCCGCGCATCGTGCAGGAGGGCAACAACTGGACCACCATCCTGTACCTCGTCGGCGAGGGGCTGGGCGTCACCATCGCCCCGCGCAGCGCCACGTTCACCGCGCCGCAGACCGTCCGGATCCTGCCGCTCACCGAAACATACGCCACCACAACGGTTTACGTCGCCCATCGGGTCGGCGACGATCGCGCCCTGGTGCGCAACTTCCTGACGCTGCTGCCCAGTGAATGAATTCGAGTGCGCGGAAATTCGGATGCGGCATGTCGTACCCTGATTTTCATGGAACGGTGCAGGCGATTTCCAAGCCCCCGGCCGATGGGCCGCGGGCGAGTCCGCACGCATTCCGACGTGTAGCTCCGTGGTCACCGGTCGGGGGAGCGCCCGCATCCGGACCACCACGAGGAGCCTCCCATGCCCACCTATCTCACTCCTGACGAACTGTCCCGCGCGCTGGCCGTGCGCGATCTGACCGATCCGGCGCAGGGGCCACACGCCGCACAGCTCCTGCTGGACAGCGTGATTCGAGCGCTGCGCACCGCGTGGCCCGCGGTCGCCGTGCGCACCGTCCGAACCCCGCCCATCGTCTCGATCGCCGACAACTACGACCTGCTCGGCTACGACCGCGCCGACGTCACCCGAGACGCCAGATACACCCGTTACCTCAGCCCGACCACCATGCTCCGCAGCCACACCTCGGCGGACATCCCGGCGATCCTGCGCGGCTATTCCGCTGCCCCGGACCATGATTCGATCGACGACCTGCTGGTGCTCCCCGGCCTCGTCTACCGCCGAGACGCGGTCGACCGCATTCACGTCGGCGAGCCGCAGCAGGTGGATCTGTGGCGGCTGCGAACCGAATCGGCGTGCGGCGGTGCGGATCTGCGGGCCATGGTCGCTCATCTGGTCGAGGCGGTGCTCCCGGGCGCGCGGTGGCGCATGGTTCCGGCGCGGCATCCATACACCAGCGGCGGTCACCAGCTGGACGTGTGGCGGGCCGGGGAATGGCTGGAACTCGCCGAATGCGGGCTGATCGCCGACCGCGTCCTGCGCGGCGCGGGTCTGGACCCGTCCCGGTGGTCGGGCCTGGCGCTCGGGATGGGACTGGACCGAGCCCTGATGCTGCGCAAGGGCATTCCCGATATCCGTTACCTGCGGGCCGACGACGAACGCATCGCGGGCCAGCTGGGGGACCTGAGCCCGTGGCGGCCGGTGTCCGCCATGCCGCCGGTGCGCCGCGACCTGTCGGTGGTCGTTCCGGACGAGGCCGACGACGAGACCCTCGGCGACGCGATCCGGGCCGCCCTGGGCGAGCGCGCCGACGATATCGAGTCGATCCGCGTCACCGCCCGAACCCGATACGCGGACCTTCCGCAGCGGGCACGCACCCGCCTGGCCATGACACCGGGCCAGACCAATGCCGTTGTGCGACTGGTGATCCGCCCCCTGACCCGCACCCTCACCCGCGACCAGGCCAACGCCCTCCGCAACGAGGTCTACCGAGCGATCCACATCGGCCCGGCCCTCGAATTGGCCTGAGCGGACCTCCATCCGCATGTACGGCACGCCGGGAATGAGGTGGTGCGCGCCGGGCGTGGTGATGCACTGCACTGGTCCGCGCGCGGCAGACTGTGCCCATGTTGCACCTGCGAATCATGGTTCCCGGCGATCTGACCGAGGATGTGCTCGGTGCGCTCGATTGCGATGAGAGCGTCAGCGGGCTGGCGGTTGTGCGCGGTGCGGCGGTGCGGCCGCCGGGGGATGTCGTGACGGCGAACGTCGCGCGGGAGGCGGCCAACGATGTCGTCGAGCGGCTGCGCGGACTCGGCGTCCACCAGCGCGGCAGCATCGAGATCCAGCAGGTGCCGACCTGGTTGTCGCGACGCGGATTCGAGGCCGAGACCCGCACCCCGGGCAGCGCCGCGGACTCGGTGGTCTGGGCCGACGTCGCGCAGCGCTCCTACGAGTCGTCCGAACTCAACTGGACCTACCTGAGCTTCATGACGATGGCGACGGTGATCGCGAGCATCGCCATCATCACCGATTCGCAGATCCTCGTGATCGGCGCGATGGTGCTCGGCCCCGAGTTCGGCGCCATCGCGGCCCTGGGGGTCGCCCTGGTGCGGCGGCGTTTCGTGCTCGGCATGCTCGCCCTGCGGACCCTCGTGTTCGGCTTCGCCGCGGCCGTTCTCGTCACCCTCGTGCTCGCCCTGATCGGCCGCGCACTCGGCTGGATCACGCTCGACGATGTGGTCGGCCCGCGGCCCGGGACCGCCTTCATCTACACGCCGGACAAGTGGTCGTTCATCGTGGCGGTGGTGGCGGGCGCGGCGGGGGTGCTGTCGCTGACCTCGTCCAAGGCGACCGCCCTGGCCGGGGTGTTCATCTCGGTGACCACCGTGCCCGCCGCCGGCAATATCGCGCTCGGCGCCGCCTTCGGGATCGGCTCCGCGATCGGCGGCAGCTCGCTGCAGCTGCTGGTCAACGTGGCCGGGATGGCCGTCGCCGGCTGGGCCATGCTGGCGCTGCAGCAGGCGGTGTGGTCGCGGGTGTCGATCCGCCGCGCCAGGGCGATGGTGCATCCGCGCCGCATGCTCTGACCGCGGCCCGGAGAGAGGCACTTGTCTCTTTCGCGGGGAATGCCCGCAATTCGCTGGGACGATGGAGATTATGTTGCGCGCGATCACCCGACACTGGACGACCGTTGTTCCGCTGCTGGCCGCCGTGGTGCTGGCGATCGGCTGGGTGACCCACCCGTCCGGACCTGTGATGATCGTGCTGGTCCTGGCGCTCGTCGGCGCGGTGCTGTCGGCCGTGCAGCATGCGGAGGTGGTGGCGCACCGGGTCGGGGAGCCGTTCGGGTCGCTGGTGCTGGCGGTGGCGGTGACCGTCATCGAGGTCGGGCTGATCGTGACGCTGATGGCGTCGGGTGGCGACAATGCCTCGTCGCTGGCCCGCGATACCGTCTTCGCCGCGGTCATGATCACCTGCAACGGCATATTCGGGCTGTCGCTGCTGGTCGGGGCGCTGCGGCGGCGGGTGGCGGTGTTCAACGCCGAGGGCACCGGCGGGGCGCTGGCGACCGTGGCGACGCTGGCCACGCTCAGCCTCGTGCTGCCCACCTTCACCACCAGCAAGCCGGGGCCGGAGTTCTCCGGCGCCCAGCTGGTCTTCGCGGCGGTGGCGTCGCTGCTGCTCTACGGCCTGTTCGTGGTGGTGCAGACCGTGCGGCACCGCGACGACTTCCTGCCGGTGGAGCTGGCTGCCACCGAGGAACAGCACGGTGAGAAGCCCGCGGTCCGCACGGCCCTGCTCAGCCTGGTGCTGCTGGTGGTGGCCCTGATCGGCGTGGTGGGCCTGGCCAAGCTGGTGTCCCCGGCCATCGAGGACGGGGTCGAGGCCGCGGGTCTGCCGCGCTCGGCGGTCGGCGTGGTGATCGCGATGCTGGTGCTGCTGCCGGAGACCCTCGCCGCGGTCAACGCGGCCCGCCGCAACCGGGTGCAGACCAGCCTCAACCTGGCCCTCGGCTCGGCGATGGCCAGCATCGGCCTGACCATTCCCGCCATCGCGCTGGCCTCGATCTGGATCTCCGGCCCGCTGACGCTCGGCCTGGGCGCGACCCAGATGGTGCTGCTGGCGCTGACCGTCGTGGTGGGTGTGCTGACCGTTGTCCCGGGCCGGGCAACCTTGCTGCAAGGCGGCGTTCACTTGGTGTTGTTCGCCGGATTCGTCTTCTTGGCGGTGAGTCCGTGAATGCGCTCTCAGTTAACTGAATATGTGGTGCGGAGCACATTGATAACAGATATGCGCTGATAACAGGTTCCAAGAATGAAGTCGTACGCAAACAATCGACCTCTGACCAGCCGGTCCAGCAAGTGGTGGGCGACCGGATTGGAGGCGATGCTCACACCGTGATCGGCTTTACTGTAACTAGTTGTAACGATTAGCTTCGTGTTGGCAGTGTTGCCGATCACGGAGAGAACGATTGTGAAACTCGAGACACACAGGCCCCACCGGACCCACGCATGGCGCCGGTGACCCGGGCTGCCTCGAGCGCGCCATCCGAAAAGCGAGTCGCCGTTCGCATCGTCCGCAAGAACTTCTCCGACACGATCGTGTCGGCGCTGCGGACCTTCGGGCGGGCCGTGGATATCGCACGAGAATCGGTGATCGGCACCGCGAGCGACGTCGCGCGCCGTGAATTCCAGTGGCGCGAGGCGATTCTGCAGGCGTGGCGGCTGGTGACCGTCACCGCCATCCCGGCCGTGCTCATCGCGATCCCGTTCGGCGTCATCGTCTCGGTGCAGGTCGGCAACCTCATCCACACCCTCGGCGCCGATTCGCTGCTGGGCGCCACCGGCGGACTCGGCGTCATCAAACAGGGCGCGCCGCTGGCCACCGGCTTCCTGCTCGGCGGTGCGGGCGCGGCCGCGATCGCCGCCGACCTGGGTGCGCGCACCATCCGCGAGGAGATCGACGCGCTCAACACCATGGGCATCAGCCCCATTCACCGGCTGGTGATCCCGCGGCTGGTCGCGATGATCCTCGTCGCGCCGCTGCTGAACATCCTCATCATCTTCGTCGGCGTGGTGGCCGGATACGCGGTCGCCGTCGGCGGGCAGAACGTGACGCCCGGCAGCTACTGGGCGACGTTCGGGTCGTTCACCACCCCCGCCGACGTGTGGGTGTCGCTGCTCAAGGCGATCATCTTCGGCTTCCTCGTGGTGATCATCGCCTGCCAGCGCGGGCTCGAGGCCAAGGGCGGCCCGCGCGGCGTCGCCGACGCGGTCAACGCGGCCGTGGTGCTGTCGGTGGTCTCGATCGCGGTCGTCAATCTCGGCATCACCCAGATCGTCGAGATGTTCCTGCCCACGAGGCTGGTCTGAGATGGCGGTATCGCACTACGCCCCGAAGGGGCTGGGCTGGTTCGCGCGGTTCTACCGCCGTCGCGGGCTGATCCTCGCGCGCGTCGAGGGCATCGGCTTCGTACTGGCCTTCGTCTGGCAGGTGCTGTCATCAATTCCGTTGACGCTCGCGCGGTATCGCGACGAGACGCTGCGGCTGATCTCCGATATGACCTGGGGCCGGGGCTCGGTGATCGTCGGCGGCGGGACCGTGCCGATGATGATCGTGCTGGGCCTGGTGATGGGTGCCTCGGTGGCCGTGGAGTCGTTCACGATGCTGAACATGCTGGGCATGGGCCCGGTCACCGGCATCGTGTCGGCCTACGCCACCACCCGCGAACTCGCACCCATCGCGGCCGCCATCGGCTTCGCCGCCCAGGCCGGGTGCCGCATGACCGCCGAGATCGGCTCGATGCGCATCTCCGAGGAGATCGACGCGATCGAGGCGCTGGGCCTGCGCTCGGTGCCGTTCGTGGTCACCACCCGCGTCATCTCCGGCGCCATCTCGATCGTGCCGACCTTCCTGATCGGCCTGATCCTGTCGTATCTGGCCTGCCGCGGGCTGATCACGCTGGTGCACGGCCAGTCCGCCGGGGTGTACGACCACTACTTCTTCCAGTTCGTGTCCGGGTTCGACGTGATCGCCGCGGTGATCAAGGTGGCGATCTTCGCGACCGTGGTGATCCTCATCCACAGCTATTACGGCTTCTTCGCCACCGGCGGTCCCGAGGGCGTGGGCATCGCCTCCGGGCGCGCGGTGCGGGCCTCCTCGGTGGCGATCGTGGCCATCGATATGGTCCTCACCCTCGCGCTGTGGGGTTTCAACGCGACGATCAGTTTCACGGGGTAAGGATGCCGAAGTACGGAATGCCCGGAGTCGCCGTGGACAGGCGGCGCTCGCTGCTGATCGGCACGGTCGCGGTCGGCGTGATCGTGGCCGTGCTGGCGGGGGTCGGGCTCTATCGCGGTCTGCGCGGCGACGAGGGCCTGCACATCGCGCTGCACACCGAGGAGATCGGCGACGGCGTGCTGGCGGGTACCCCGGTCCGGGTGGACGGCGTGCAGGTCGGCAAGGTCACCGGCATCACGCCCGACGAGCGCGGCACCCAGCGAATCGCATTGCGGCTGGACCGATCCCAGCTGTTCGGTTTCGACGACAGCCTGCAGGTCGACTATGCACCGGCAAACCTGTTCGGTATCAGCGAGATCGAGCTCCGGCGCGGCACGGGCGGCGCGCCGCTGCGGGACAACAGCGTCATCGATATGACCGGAAAGCGTTCCGCCGCAATCTTCGACGCCACCATGGGCAGCCTGCTGCGCAGCCTGTCGCAGACCGGCGAGGCGGTGCTGACGCCGCAGATGGCCACCGTGATCTCGCAGGTGTCCAATGACGTGGAGGCGTTCACGCCCCTGGCGCAGGCGATGATCACCGTGGCGCAGACCATCACCGACAACCAGAAGATGCCCGCGTCGGAGCTGGTGGGGCGGCTCGGTCCCGCGTTCGACGGCGGCGGCCGGTTCGCCGGTGCCACCATTCAGGTGCTCGATCTGCTCCGCGATCTGCCACGGCTGCAGGACGATCGGGCCGCCTATGACGCCGGGGTGCAGGTCCTGACCGGCCAGCTGCTTCCCGGCCTGGCGAATTTCGCGGGGGTGGCCGGTGATTCGCTGTCCGGCACCACGAACATGCTGGCGCCCGTGCTCGCCATGCTCGGGCAGATGGTGCCGCGGCCGCAGCAGTCCGGGGCCGAACTGGCCGAGCTGATGAACCGGCTGCGCACGGCGATGCCCGACACCCCGAACGGTCCGGTGCTCAATGCCGAGATCGACGTGCGCGGCGTGCCGGTGCTGGCGCCGCTGCTGGGAGGTGCGCGATGAAGGTCGGGGCTGCCGCGTGGCGGCTGGTGCTGTTCGCCGGGGTGATGATCGTCGTGCTGGCCGTGGTGTTCACCGCGATCAAGCGGCCGGTATCCGGCGAGACCGAGGCGCACGACGCGCTGTTCACCGATGCCAACGGGCTCAAGGTCGGCGACGACGTGCGCATGTACGGCGTGCAGGTCGGCAAGGTCGAGGGCCTGTCGCTCGACGGGGCGAAGGCGCGAGTTCGGTTGTCGCTGAAGACCGACGCGTCGATCTACGACAACTCCAAGCTCGCCATCCGATACCAGAACCTGACCGGCCAGCGCTATATCGACCTGCAGCAGCAGCCGCGGCCGGGCGCGCGGATTCCGGCGGGGGCCACCGTCGGGACCGAGCGGACCGTGCCCTCCTTCGACGTCACGAGCATGTTCAACGGACTGAAGCCGGTGCTGGCCACCATCTCTCCCGAGGCGGTCAACCAGTTCAGCGCCAGCATGGTCGCGCTCATCGAGGGCGACGGCAGCGGCGTCGGGCCCGCGCTGGACGCGATCGGCAAGTTCGCCTCCTATGTCGACGACCGGCAGCAGGTGATCGGCACCCTGATCCGCAATATGTCCGACCTCTCCGAGCGAGTCGGTGGCCGCGTGCATCACCTGGTGCCGCTGCTGGCCCGGCTCACCGATGTCTTCGAGGGACTGCAGTCCAATATCGGCGGGCTCGCGCAGTTCGCGATGGCCGCGCCGTCGGTGCTGGGGCCGCTGGACAATCTGTTCAACGCCCTCGGCCTGCAGACCGGTAACGACGTGGATGCGTTGATCCGCAAGCTGTTTCCCGATCCGCAGCAGGCGCTCGAGGTTCTCGACCGGCTGCCGGGGCTGCTGGCGGGCCTGGACGCGGCCACGCCCAAGCACGTGGCGGGCTGGAAGCCGCAGTGCGCCAAGGGGAATGCGGATGTGCCGCAGGTGTTCCAGGTGCTGATCGCGGGACAGCAGGTGGCGATATGCAACGGCTGAACCCGAGGCGCCTGCTGCCCGCGGACCGGCGGGTTGCCGACGATGCGACCAAGCGCCGCCGGGAGATTCGCTACGGCATCATCGGCGCCGTACTGGTGGCGATCGTCGCGATCGGCGCCGGGGTGCTGTACGTGGTGCCGTTCGGCAAGAAGACCTACACCGCGGAGCTGTCGGAGGCGCAGTCGGTGAAGTCCGGCGACGACATCCGCGTCGCGGGGATCCCGGTCGGCAGCGTGAAATCGCTGGAGCTGAAACCGGATCGGGTGATCATGCGGTTCACCGTGAATTCGGATGTGTTCGTCGGCGACCAGTCCTCGCTGGATGTGCGGATGCTGACCGTGGTCGGCGGCAACTATGTGGCGCTGTTCCCGGCGGGCAGTAAAGCGCTGGGCGACAAGCCGATTCCGATGGATCGGGTGCGGCTGCCCTACAGCCTGGTGCAGACCTTCCAGGACGCCACCGAACCGCTGCGGCAGATCGACGGGGATACGTTGCGGCGCAACCTCGCCGCGCTCGACACCTCGCTCGACAAGGCTCCGGACTCGCTGCGGACCACCCTGGACACCCTGAGCACCTACGTCGACGCGCTCAACCGCCAGCGCACGCAGGTGTCGAATGCGGTCGCCGTGGCCGACGAGTACGTGACCATGTACGACGGCGCCAAGACCGACCTGGGCCGATTGATGGACAACGTCAATCTGATGGAGACCCTGGTGATCGACAAGCGCGCCGAGCTGCGTGAAGGGGTGCGGCTGCTGCGCGTCGTCGTCGATCGCGTGGCGGCGCTGGCGCCGACCTGGGATTCGGCGCTGAAACCCAAGATTCAGCAGCTCATCGACGCGGTACCGCAGCTGCAGAACCTCGGCGACCAGCTCGAACCGGTGCTCGGCTCGGTGCAGAGCCTGCAGCAGAAGCTGGGGGAGTTGTCGGGCGGCGTGACGGTCGATCGGTCCGGGCAGACCATCACCGCCCCGGCGGGCGTGGACCCGCTGCCGGGCGTGGGCAAGGTCTGTGTGCCGGTGCCGGGGAAGGACTGCTGATGCTGCATCGCATGCTGGGGTCGCGCTGGTTCATGTCGGTCGGTGGCGCGGTCGTCATCGTGGTCGTGACCGTCGTCGGATACTTCGTCGCCTTCGATCCGGCGAAGAAGACCGAGAGCTACTGCGCGATCATGCCCGACAGCGTCGGGCTGTACGCGGGCAATCAGGTGACCATGCGGGGCATTCCGGTCGGCACGGTAACCTCCGTTGCGCCGCAGGGTAATTCGGTGAAGGTGGAGTTCGACGTCGAGGCCGACAAGCCGGTCTACGCCGATGCGGGCGCCACCACGCTCGCGGGGAGCATCGTCGCGGCTCGGCAGCTCGCGGTGGTCTCGACCGGTACGAACACCGCGAAATGGGCCGCCGGGCAGTGCATCACGAAGACCGTCACGCCCAAGAGCATCTCCGAGACGTTGAACGCGCTGGCCAAGCTGTCCTCGGAAATCCAAGGGCCCGACCCGAATTCGCCGAACGCACTGGCCGGTGGGCTGGATGCGCTGAATGTGGCGACCGCCGGTACCGGCCCGCAGATCAATGCGGTGGTGCAGAAGCTGAGCGCGGCGCTGGCATCGCCCGACGCCGATATCGCGCACCTGGTCGGGATCTTCGACGCCTTCGCCTCGGTGTCGAAGAAGGTCGAGGAGCACTGGGGCGACCTGAAATCCATGCTCACCCGGCTGGCGCCCGTCCTGGATCAGGCGACCACCGACCTGATCGGGCCCGGCGCGCAGCTGTTCGACGGCCTGGCGCAGGTGGTTCCGATGCTCAACGACCTCACCACCATCTTCGGCGACCCGATCATGAAGACGCTCGACGCCACGGTGCCGCTGGTGAAGTTCCTGCGCGCGCACGTGGGTTCGCTGGCGCAGGTGATCGGGATGACCCCGGCGATCGCCCAGGCCTTCCGTTCGGTGTCGGACGGCATCGGCTACGCCCCACCGAAAGTCGCTCTGCCGCAGCAGAACGCGGACCAGGTGTGCGCGGCGGTGAACGCGGTAGCACCGGGGAAGTGCGCCGCCGACGGCGGAATGGCAAAGGTGGACGCCGCCACCCTGGTATTCGGATTGGCAGGTGCGCGATGAGGTTCGGACCATATCGGATTGCCATCCGGCGAGCCAGCGCCTCACCCCGCCATATTCCCGGCACCGCGCTACCTCGTCGCATTCCCGGCACCGCGCTACCTCGTCGTATTCCCGGCACCGCGCTACCTCGTCGTATTCCCGGCACCGCGCTACCTCGTCGTATTCCCGGCGCGCTTTTGGCCGGGATCACCCTGACGATGGCCGCCGTCCTGTCCACCGCGGGCTGCTCCTTCGACCCCTCCTCGGTCCCCGTCCCCGGCACCACGGTCTCCGGCCGGACGTATCACGTGAAGATCGAGTTCGCGAACGTGCTGAACCTTCCGGCGAAGGCGAAGATCATGGCCAACGGGGCGATGGTCGGCACGGTGTCCGGTGTCTCCGTGGTGAATCCGGCGCAGTCGGACGGGCGCGGCGGGCTCGTCGTGGTGGATGCCGATATCTCCGAGTCGGTGCGGCTGCCCGCGACCACGATCGCCGAGCTGCGGCAGAACACGGTGCTGGGCGACATCCACGTCGCGCTCACCACGCCGACCGACGGCTTCGGCAAGCTGCTGTCCGATGGTGCCACCATTCCGCTGGCGCAGACCAAGCCCCCCATCCAGCTGGAGGACACGATGGCGGCCGTCGCCACGTTCACCCAGGGCGGCGCCGTCACGCAGCTGCAGGACATCATCACCAAGTTCAACGACGTGCTGCCCAAGGATCCCGCCCGCACCGCGCAGATCTCCCGGACCATGGCCGCCGACGCCGTCGATCTGGCCGCCAATCTCGACCGCGTCGACGCGCTGCTCAACGGGATCGGCACCAATGCCCAAGTGCTGCACGAGATTCAGCCCGAACTGGACAACATCCTCAGCGGGAAGTCGGTCGAGGAGATGAACGGCATCGTCGCGTCCATCGTGGGGGTGACGAAGATCTTCGGCGTGCTCGGACCGGTCGGCACCTCGCTGACCTGGCTCGGGCCGGTGCTCTCCGGCGCCGACGGTGCCGCGCAGGCGTTCCTGCCGCTGCTGGCCTCGTCGCGGCCGCTGGATCTGAGCCAGCCGTCGAATCTGCAGACGCTGGTCTCGCTGTTGCGCGACAAGGTGATTCCGTTCGTGGAGCACGGTCCGAAGGTGAACATCACCGGGGTGAAGACCGATGCCGCCGCCCAGGTCTCGACCCAGGACCAGACGGACCGGATCGTGCAGACGCTGCGGATGATCGGAGCGGTGCGATGAAGATCGGTTCGCTGGCCTCGCTGGGCGGTATCGCCGCCATCACGATCCTCGGCGCGAGCTACCTGACCTTCGGCGTCGTCAAGGTCGACCCGTTCGCCGACTACACCCGCGCCACCATGGTGCTGGCCAATTCCGGTGGGCTGGGCGTCGATTCGCCCGTGCTGCTGTCGGGCATCGAGGTGGGCCGGGTCACCGCGGTGAACAAGACCGCCGCCGGAGTGGAGGTCGGATTCCGCGTCGACGCCGACCGCGACCTCCCCACCGACAGCGTGGTCACCATCGAGCATCTGTCCGCCCTCGGCGAGCCCTACGTGGAGTTCCGCCCGCAGAGCGGTGCGGGGCCGTACCTGCGCGACGGCCAGCGCCTGGAATCCACGAATGTCCGGACGCCGCTGTCGATTCCGGAGGTCGCGCGGCTGGTCACCAAGACCATGAACCAGCTCGATCCGAACGTGGTCGGTTCCCTGGTGAGCACGGCGGGGCAGATGCTCGACGGCACCGATGCCGCGATTCCCAATCTGGCGCGATCGGGCGATCTGCTGGCCGCGGCCGTCATGAGCCGCAGCCCCCGAATCGCCGACCTGCTCAACAGTTTTCAGGCCGCGGCGTCCGACATCGATTGGGCCGGACCGGCAACCAGCGCCGCGGCGCCCGAATTCGTGCGGTTCACCGAGACCTTGAACGAACTCGTGGCCGCCGTGGGCCGTCTCGTCGACACCCAGCCGCCCGAGACATACACCGAGGGCAACGGCCTGGTGCCGTTCCTGGCGAAGCTGACCGACGCGCTGAAGGAGCTCGGCCCGGAGCTGAAATCCCTGACCCCGGCGCTGCAGCCGCTGGCCGACGCGGCGACGTCGGCGGCGCCGCGCATAGACATTTCCAGTGTGATCACGCAGGCCCTCGACGACGTCGGCAGCGACGGCGCCGTGCGGGTGCGGGTCGACGTCAAGTAGAAGGAAGAAGGAGGACCCATGTCGAACGACAGTGGTACCGAACCGAAGCGGGCAGTCGACGCGGAGGAGACCACCGGGTCCTCCGCTGCGCCGCGCACGGTGTCCATCCGGCTGTCGACGGTCGCCGTCGCCGTCGCGGGAGTGGCGCTGATCGCGCTCACGGTCGTATTCGGCACGCTGTGGCTGTCGGCCCGCGGCACCCTGAACGACCGCGACGCCCAGGCCGCCGACGAGCGGCACGCCGAGCAGGTCGCCACCGACTACGCCGTCGGCGCGTCCAATATCGACTTTCAGGACGTCGACGCCTGGGTGGCGAAGCTGAAGGCCAACACGAGCCCGCAGCTGGCCAACAAGTTCGACGCCACCGCGCCGAAGCTGCGGGAGATCCTGGTCCCGCTGAAGTGGACCTCGAGCGCCACGCCGATCACCGCCAAGGTGATGAACCACGACAACGGCCTCTACAAGGTCAACGTGTTCCTCAACGTCACCTCGACCAGCGCCCAGACGCCCGAGGGCGCCCAGAGCACCGTCACCTACACCGTCGACGTCGACCCCGCCAACGGCTGGAAGGTGACCGATGTCGGCGGCATGGGCGGAGCCCTGCCCAAGCAGTAGCCCGGATCCGGCTGCCCGGTACGCTGGTCGGCATGATTACCCGGATTCGAGCGGCGGCGCTGGTGGTCTGCGCGCTGGTCGTGTCCGCGGTGACGGCGGTGGCGATGCCGGTCGGGGAGCCGAATTCGCTGGTGGCGGTCGGTGCGGCCGCCGTGGTGGCGCTGGCGGTGGTGGCGGCGCAGACGGCGCGGGTCGCGCTGGTGCCGGTGCCGGTGCACGCGGGGCCGCCGGTTTCGGCGCAGCGGCGGCGCCGGGGATCGTTCCTGCGTCAGAGCAATCCGGATGCGGCGGGCCGGGCACGGCCCAGGGCACCGGGGGTGCGGGGTCCGACCGCGCTGTAGGGCGCGGTCGGCAATATCGCTGACCCCCTTCCCTTTTCGCCCGTTCGCGGGTGCCTCACAGTGAGGTGCTGTCCTCATGCTCGATTTCGTGTACTACCCCGTATCCGCCGTGCTCTGGTTGTGGCACACCGGATTCGCCACCGTCCTCGGCGATGCCAGCGGCCTGGCCTGGGTGCTGGCCATCGTCTTCCTCGTCGTCACCGTGCGGGTGGCGCTGATCCGGCCGTTCCTGGCGCAGGTGCGCTTCTCCCGGACCATGGCCGTGCTGCAGCCGCAGCTGCGTGAGCTGCAGACCAGGTTCGCCGACGACCGCGAGAAGCTGCTGGCCGAATCGCGAAAACTCCAGCAGCAGCACAACTTCAGCGTGCTCAGCGGCTGCCTGCCGATCCTCGCGCAGATGCTGTTGTTCCTGGGACTGTTTCATGTGCTGCGGTCGTTCGACCGCACGGGAGCGGGGTCGAGCCTGCCCTTCCTCGGCAGTTCGGCGCCGATGACCGCGGCGGAGAATGCCGCCACCGGAAACTACGTGTTCGCGCCCGGCCAGGTGCAGTCGTTCCTCCAGGCGAAGCTGTTCGCCGCGCCCCTGCCGTCCACGCTGGCCACCTCCGGCGACTCGCTGACCGCCGTTGCGCTGGTGGCGATTCCGCTGGTCCTGATCGCCGCCGTCGCCACGCATTTCACCGCCCGCGCCTCGATCGCCCGGCAGACCGAGACCACCCCCCAGACGCGAGTGATCAACTGGATGACGCTGTGGGTGTTCCCGCTCGGCACCGTCGTCGCGGGCACGGTCATGCCGCTGGGCATCCTGGTCTACTTCGCGACCAGCAACACCTGGACCTACGTGCAACAACATGTGGTGCATCGGAGGCTGCAAGCACCGGCCGTGGCAGCGCAAGCGGCGCCGACGGATCGGAAACGGGAGTAGGCGCCGCTCACATGTCCGCGGCGGACCGGCTGTGCGCCTGCCGGAGCGGGTTGTCACGACGCGGGCCCCGGGCGGGCGCCGCGCCCGGGGACTCGGGGTGGGTGATCACCACCGTGGCCACGGTGAGGATCTGGTCCACGTCCACGCCGCTGGCGGCGAGCCGGGCGATGATGCCCAGCCGTCGCTCCTGGCCGTCCGGGCGAATCAGGATCTCCCGGCGACCGCGCTGGGCGACGAACCGCCTGCGCCGCGCGTCGTAACGCAGCGGTACCCCGTCGCGCACGGCCCGGTAGGCGTCCACGTCGAGGTCACGGTGGCGCTCGGCGTCGATCATCAGACCGTCGATGAGCCGCTCGGCCTGCTTCACCAGCAGGCGTTGCACCGCCGGTTCGGCGAACCGGAGCCGCAGGTCCACCCGTCGCCAGTGTTGCGCGACGGCGCTTCGCAGCAGCTCCCGATGTCGGGCGATCTCGGTTTCCAACCGGTCGCCGGACGTCGACGAGCAGAACTCGGCCATGAGTACACGCCTTTCCTAGGTTGCGGATTACCTTGCGTGGCAACCTGATCGGCGTCCGACGAGAACAGTATGCCGCAGGGGTACGACAAGTTTGCCGCTCGCGCTCAGGAGGCGGCGACGGGCGGCGCGGCGGTCGCCGCCCCCGCCTTCAGCTGGTCGGCCAGGCGGACTGCCAGGGCCAGGATCATGAGGGTGGGGTTGACGTGGCCGTTGGTGGGGAAGACCGAACTGCCTGCCACGTAGAGGTTCTCGACCTCGTGGACGCGGCAGTCGGGGGTGACGACTCCGTCGCGGGGATCCGCGGCCATGCGCGTGGTGCCGGTGGGGTGAGCCCAGTCGGTGAGCTGCAAGGGCGCCGCGTTTCCGGCCCGGGCCCAATCGTGCAGCACCGGCGCGGCGTACCCGAGGCGGGCGAACAGGGCCTCCGCCAGCCCGGCCGCCCGGCGGACCGTCCGATCCTCCAGTTCGCTGGTCTTCCAGTCGATGCGGGCGATCGGCAACCCCAGGCGATCGGTGCGTTCCCCGAGGGTGATGCGGCTGGCGGGGTCGGGCCGCTGTTCGACCATGCACCGCAGCTCGACGCGCGCGAGGCGATGCGGCAGGCCGGTGCGATGGATCAACCGGCGGCGCGCACCGGAGAACAACAGTCCGAGGCTGCCGAGCGCCAGGCGTGTATCGCGGCGGCTCCCGTGTCCGCGCAGCAGCCGCTTCACCGCGTCCCACGGATCGTCGTCGGCGGGCACCTCCTGAATCCACAAGGCGCAGTTGAGCAGTTCCTCGGCCCGCTGGATCCGCTCCGACAGCGCCAGCCCGTGCAGAAAGGTGTGCGTGCCGTGCGGCGATCGGACCACATACTTGCCGAACCGGTCCCGCGCGGCGGCCGAGGCGACGGGGTCGAACGTTCCGACGGCCCCGCACCGATGGTCCATCAGATAGCGCCCGACCAGACCGTTCCGATTTCCGACGCCGTGCGGCAGCACCCGCCGCGAGGCCAGCAGCAGCCGCGCGTTCTCGATACCCCCGGCGGCCAGCACGACCCGATCGGCCCGGACGGTGCGCCGCCCCAGATCGGCGCCGGTGACCTCGAGCGATTGCACCCGTGCGCCCGCCGGATCCGTGGTGATGTGGGTGACGGACGCGTTCACCACCACCCGCACGTTCGGCGCGGGCGTCCGCGCGAGATGAGCGCCGAATCGCTTGGCGTCGAACGGGTCCGCGGGATCCTTGCTGATCTGCCAGAAGTACGGCCGCAGCGGGCCGGGATCCACCCGGTCGTCCGGCCGCGGTCGCCCGGCGAGCTTCCAGAACGCGTCGTCGTTGAATCCGGAACCGTAACCGAGGCCGAGGTGGTGGGCCGCGCGGCCGAGGTAGGGCAGGATCTCGGCGGCGCCGATAGGCCATCCGGAACCGGGAATCCAAGGGCGGCAAGCGAAGTCGATCTCGTCGAAATAGCCGCAGCGTCCGCTCCAGGTATCGGAGCTGCCACCCAGCACGCGGTTGCGGGCGTCCCGGTGCGGGACCGCGCGGGGCGCCCCGACGTTCTCGACGTCGTTGAGCCGGTCGACGTCGGGATCTCGCGTGGCGCCGCCGCTCTCCAGAACGAGTACCCGCCAGGGGCTCCCGGCCAGCTCCGCGGCGATGGTCGACCCGGCCGGGCCGGAGCCCACGATACAGACGTCGGCAACGAGTTCGGAATCTGTCGTCTCACGCAGGTCGTGGATGTGCATGCCAGCGTCCTCTCCGCCCCGCATCCACTCCGACCAAAGGACGCTGCGAATTATCGTAGTCGCCGAACAGCCTGGTGGCAGGGGGTTTCGAGCCCCGAAAACAGTGGTCAGCACCCGCTGCCGAAGAAGGCCCGCACGTAGCTCGCCGACTGCCGCACATACATCCACGCCCAATACCGCAGTCCGGATTCGGCCGGGCTGGCGACCATGGTCAGCTCGCCGTGGAAACACTTGCCGACGATGTAGCGGGCGCGCGACACGTGCGGGACGTTGGTGATCACGATCAGGTGCCGCCACCCGAAGCGCTCTGCGCGGCGGGCGATTTCCTGCGCCTCACCCTGGGTCGTCCACGGGTCCGGAACGAAACAGTCGACACGGAACGGATATCCGCCGTCGCAGTAGCGGTCCATCACCGAATCGTTCGCACCGGTGGAGCGCGAGATCAGCAGTTCGGGGGCCAGGCCCCGGCGGGCCAGATCCAGCCCGATATCGAAGCGCTCGTAGGCGGTTCCGCCGAGGACCACGATGGCATCGGCGGGGCGCAGCGGATCGGTCTGCGGGTGCACGTACACCGGCAGGCCCGCCGCCGCGAGCGCCCCGATCAGGGCCGCGAGGACGACGAGTGTGACCACGGCCCGTCGGAGTGCGCGCACATGTCGAGGCTACCGATGCGACCCCCAGCCGACCGATGCCTCGGCCCGCATCCGGTCGATCATGTGCGGGTAGTGCAGCTCGAATGCCGGTCGCTCCGAACGGATCCGGGGCAGCTCGAAGAAGTTGTGCCGCGGCGGCGGGCAGGTGGTGGCCCATTCGAGCGAATTCCCGTAGCCCCACGGGTCGTCCACCGTCACCACCTCGCCGTAGCGGTAGCTCTTGAAGACGTTCCACACGAACGTCACCATCGAGTACCCCAGCACGAACGACCCGACGGTGGAAATCGTGTTGAGCGTGGTGAATCCGTCGCTCTCCAGGTAGTCGGCGTACCGGCGCGGCATACCCTCGGCGCCGAGCCAGTGCTGCACCAGGAACGTCAGGTGGAAGCCGAAGAACGTGGTCCAGAAGTGGATCTTGCCCAGCCGCTCGTCCAGGAACCGCCCGGTCATCTTCGGGAACCAGAAGTAGATCCCGCCGAAGGTCGCGAACACGATGGTCCCGAACAGCACGTAGTGGAAGTGCGCCACCACGAAATAGGTATCGGAGACGTGGAAGTCCAGCGGCGGGCTGGCCAGGATGACGCCCGACAGGCCGCCGAACAGGAAGGTGGTGATGAATCCGATCGCCCACAGCATGGGCGTCTCGAATGTCAACTGTCCGCGCCACATCGTGCCGATCCAGTTGAAGAACTTCACGCCCGTCGGCACCGCGATGAGGAAGGTCATCAGCGAGAAGAACGGCAGCAGAACCGATCCCGTGACGAACATGTGATGCGCCCAGACGGCCATCGACAGGGCCGCGATCGACAGCGTCGCGTACACCAGTGTGGTGTAACCGAACAGCGGCTTGCGGCTGAACACCGGCACGATCTCGGTGATGATCCCGAAGAACGGCAGCGCGACGATGTACACCTCGGGATGGCCGAAGAACCAGAACAGATGCTGGAACAGAATGCTCCCGCCGTTGGCCGGATCGTAGATGTGCCCGCCCAGGTGCCGGTCCACCGCGAGCGCCATCAGCGCCGCGGTCAGAATCGGGAAGGCCAGCAGCACGAGGACGCTGGTGACCAGGATGTTCCAGGTGAAGATCGGCATCCGGAACATGGTCATGCCGGGGCAGCGCAGGCAGACCACGGTGGTGATCATGTTGACCCCGCCGAGAATGGTGCCGAGACCGGACACCGCCACACCCATGATCCACAGGTCCGCGCCCACCCCGGGGGCATGGGTGCTCAGGCTGAGCGAGGTGTAGGCGGTCCATCCGAAATCGGCCGCGCCGCCGGGCGTGATGAATCCGGCGGTGGCGATCGAGGCGCCGAACAGATACAGCCAGTAGCTCAGGGCGTTCAACCGCGGGAATGCCACGTCCGGCGCGCCGATCTGCAGCGGCAGCACGCAGTTGGCGAAGCCGAACACGATCGGCGTCGCATAGAACAGCAGCATGATCGTGCCGTGCATGGTGAACAGCTGATTGAACTGCTCGGGCGAGAGGAACTGCAGGCCGGGGCGTGCCAGCTCCCCGCGCATCAGCAGCGCCATCAGGCCGCCGACGAGGAAGAACGAGATCGAGGTGACGATGTACATGATCCCGAGCAGCTTGGGATCGGTGGTCGTCACCACGTTCCAGACATAGGAGCCCTTCGGGGCGACCCGCCGCGGAAACGGCCTGGCGGCCTCGATCGTTCCCACGCTCCGCTCGACCACAGATCCTCCTCGAGCCCAACCTCTTTCGAGTGTGGCACCGGACCAAGATCAATTGGGCAGGTATGCGATCTCTGATGTGGCGCCGGGCAATGCCGATGGGTGGTATGCGATCTCTGATGTGGGCGCCGGTGCACGGCCGATAGGCAGGCAGACGATGCGCGATTGGTCGCCGTGGATTTGCCCGAATCGTGATTCGGGTGGTTTGGCGACCGCTCCGGGCGGCTTGCCGGATGGAGTACGGTGGAATCCGACCGTTCCGGAACGGTCGGTATCACCTCGGCGGCGCGTCGAGCGGCCGTCGAGGCGCCGATGACGCGACGTAGCCAGCGGTTCGCCGGTCATCCGGCCTGAGCACGACCCGCGACGGTGTTGAGGCTCGGCGCAGCGCCGTCCATGTCCTGGCAGCGGGGGGGCGGCGCCCCGCGGCCGCCCCGCCCCCCGGGGGGGGGGGAGCCCCCCGGGGCGGGGGGGGGGGGGGGGGGGGGGGGCGCCC
>NZ_JARWQD010000073.1 GCF_029869545.1 Nocardia wallacei
CCGGGAAACAGAGCCAGGCGCACCCCAGAAAACAGAGCCAGGCGCACCCCAGAAAACAGAGCCAGGCGCACCCCAGAAAACAGAGCCAGGCGCACCCCAGAAAACAGAGCCAGGCGCACGCCGGGAAGTGGAGCCAGGCGCACCCCAGAAAACAGAGCCAGGCGCACGCCGGGAAGTGGAGCCAGGTGCACGCCGGGAAGTGGAGCCAGGTGCACGCCGGGAAATGGAGCCGGGTGCGTGCCGGAAATGGCGAGGTGCGTGCCAGGAAGTGGAGTCGGGTGCGCGCGCCGGGGTTGCAGGGGCGGGAGCACGGCCGGAACACGCTCCGCGGAGTGGTTCACAGATTCGGCTGTGTGTCGGCGCCTTGCGTGTTGTCATTGCTCAGGAGAGCACCTGATCCAGTGTGAGGAACAGCACATTTCCGGCCAGATCTGCGGCGGTGCCGATGCGCGCCGGGCGTCCGCCCCCACCGTTCGAATGCAGCCAGACGAAGCCGTATTCGGCCAGGTCGACCGTGCGCGGCAGCGCCGCGGCCACGGTTGCGGCGTCGGGGATCCCGTCGAGGCTGATGCGCGCCGAGGCGGCCCGCAGGTCGGGCCAGGCCGCCGCGAAGCCCGGGTGCAGTGGGCGCGCGTCCACCTCTTCCTCGGGCACCCACGCCAGCTCGGCGCTCTCCCGGTTGGCCGTGGTGGCCAGCGGTTCCGCGACATCGGCGACGACCGTGGTGTAGGTCCATCCGCTGGGTGCCGTCGCCGTCACCCGCTCGCCGCGCACGCGCACGGCCTCCGGGACGATCCCGGCCTCCTCCTGGGCCTCCCGCACGGCGGCGTGCACGCTGGTCTCGTGGCTGTCGCGGGCACCGCCCGGCAGCGCCCAGGTGCCGCCCTGATGACTCCACGGTGCCCGGTGCTGCAGCAACACCATGGCCCCGCCGCCGGTCCGCGGCGCCCGCAGCAGCAGCCCCGCCGCCCCGAACAGGCCCCACTGCCGCGTTCCGTCGGGGGAGTCCACAAAACCGTCTCCGTCACCACGCATGCTCGTCTCGTCCCAATCTCGCCACCACTGCCGCACCAATGCCACGGGTGCCGGGGCGACACACCCGAGACGGCGCCGGTACGACCACAATAAGCTCAGTCCCGCCCGGCACGGGCCGGACGGCGATCGGAGGTGACCATGACTCGCAGCCTGCCACCGCGGCTCGACGAGCTGTCGCCACGCGCCGCGGCGGCCGCCGTACGACGCCGCCTGGACGCCTCCGACCTGCGGGCCTTCGTACACTCCTCGCCCGCCAAGCTGATCACGATCGGTCTGGTGCTGCTGGGGATGTGCCTGCTCGCCGGGGCGGTGGCCGCCTCGACCGTCGACAACCGCCAGCAGGCGCTGGACCACCTGCTCGACGAGGCCGAGCCGGACGCGTATTCCGCTCAGCGCCTGTACGCCTCGCTGTCGGTGGCCGATGCGGCCGCGGGCACGGCGTTCATCTCCGGCGGCCTGGAGCCGAAGCCGGTCCGCGACCGGTACAGCCAGGCCGTCGGACAGGCCTCGGCGGAACTGGTCGCGCAGTCCAATGCCGGGCGCGACGGGGCGGGCACCGACGCCGACGGCCGCCTGCGGGCCGGAATCGCCACCCAGCTGCCCGTCTACACCGGCCTCATCGAGACCGCCCGGGCCAACAACCGCGAGGGTCATCCGCTCGGCGCCGCGTATCTCAGCGAGGCGTCGAACCTCATGCAGACGACCATGCTGCCGATGGCCCGCGAACTACAGGAGCACCGCTCGGTCGCGATCACCGATACGCAGCGCCATCATGTGCAGCCGCCCTGGGCGGCGATCATGCTGCCGATCCTGACCCTGGGCGCGCTGGTCGCCGCGCAGTGGTATCTGGCGCGCCGCTGGCATCGCGTGCTGAATCCGGGCCTGCTGCTCGCCTCCGGCACACTGGTGGTCGTGCTGGCCTGGACCGTGATCGCCGGGTCGTTCTCGGCGGTGGCCACCACGCAGGGCCGCGACGACGGGGCGGTGCCGACCTCGGAGCTCACCGAGAGCCGCATCCTCACCCAGCAGGCCCGCGCCGCCGAGACCCTGAAACTGGTTCGCCGCGACGCCAGCGGCGACTACGACCGCATCTACGACAAGGCCATCTCGGATCTGACCATGCTGCTCACCCGATATCCGCACGGCGCACCGGGTTCCGATGACGTCACCACCGCCCGCGGGGCGCTGGACCGCTGGCGCCAGGCGCATCAGCGCATGAACGACGCGCTGGGACGCGGCGACTTCCCGGGCGCGAGCGCCGTGGCGATCGGGCCCGGCGCGGACGGCGCCACGGCCGATGTGGAGGCGCTCGACAACGCGCTGCGCGGCGGGCTGTCCGATACGCGAAACACGTTGCGCAACGAGGTTTCCGACGCGGCCCGCTCGCTGGATCTGCTGGCGCCGGGCGCGCTGGTGCTGTCCATCCTGGCCGCCGTCCTGGTGGTGGCGGGACTGTGGCCCCGGCTGCGGGAGTACCGATGAGGGCCGCATCGAGGCGAGCGCTGCGGCGAATGCAGGCGCTGTCGCTGATCGCCGTTGCCGTGCTGGCCGCGGGGTGTCACGACCGGTCCGCGGCGCCGCCGCCGACCGACAGCACCGTCAGCTACTCCGAACCGCCGTATCCCGCGAAAGCCGTTCCGGCGCAGACGCAGACGCCGCTGCCGCCGGAGCCCGACAAGAGCTGCGATGCCACGGCCAGCCTGCGGCCGAGCGCCGCGGGCGGTCCGACCGTCGACGCCATTCGCGCCCGCGGGCGGTTGCTGGTGGGTCTGGACCCGGGGAGCAATCTGTTCAGCTTCCGCGATCCGATCAGTGGCACGCTCGCCGGGTTCGACGTCGATATCGCCAAGGAGATCGCGCGCGATCTGTTCGGCGATCCGGAGCGGGTCGAGTACCGCATTCTCGGCTCCGCCGATCGCGAGCGCGCCCTGCAGGAACACACCGTCGACGTGGTGGTCAAGACCATGACGATGACCTGTGAGCGGCGGGCCCGCGTGACGTTCTCGACCACCTACCTGATGTCGCACCAGCGGGTGCTGGTGGTCAAGGACTCCGGTATCCGGGGGCTGGAGGACCTGGCGGGCAAGCGGGTGTGCGTGGTCACCGGCACGACGTCGCTGGACCTGATCCGCCGCAACCAGCCCGCCGCGTCGATCCTGACCGTGCCCGCCTGGGCCGACTGCCTCGTCGTGCTGCAGCAGCGCCAGGTCGACGCGGTCAGCACCGACGACGCCCTGCTGGCCGGACTGGCCGGGCAGGATCCGTACGCGGAGGTGGTGGGCGGCAACCTCAGCGACGAGCCCTACGGCGTAGGTATTCCCAAGGGCAACGACGATATGGTGCGCTTCGTCAACAACACGCTGGAACGGCTGCGTTCCGACGGCACCTGGAATCGCATCTACCAGAGCTGGCTGTCGGTCCTCGGCCCGTCCCCCGGCCCGCCGCAGCCCCGGTATCAGGATTGACCCCGATGCCCGATCCTGGCGAATCCGCTTCCGATTCCACCGAATCCGTGCCCGGCCCGCCGCGACCGGACCCGGAGCCGACGACTGCCGAGCGCCACGACCCTCCGACGACGCGATCAGAAGCCCCCGAACTCGACCACAACGCGCCCGAAACCCCCAGCACGCCTACGGGTTCCGTCGAGTCGACGGCGGGTCCCCGTGAGCCCACAGCGATTTCCCCGGAAACCGAAACGGCCACCCCCGGAACGGCAGCGGTTTCACCGGGCACCACGGCGGCTCCCCACAAGACGGCAGCCGACTCACCTGAGACCGAAACAGTTTCACAGCAGGCTGCAGCAGCACCCGAAACCGCGGCGGCAGCAGCGGGAACCGCGGCGGTGGGGCCCGGGACCGTGGCTGGGCCCGAGCCCACGCGGGCCGATACTCGGCCGTCGGGGCGTAGTGGGCGTACGGTGCGCACCCGTCCGTCGGTGCGGCGGCTGGGGGCCGGGCTGGTGCCGATTCCCGCTGTGACGCCGGTGGATCCGCGCACGGTGGTGCTGGCCGATCCCGTCGTCGCCGAGGCGCGCCGGTTCTGCTGGCGGTGCGGGAAACCGGTGGGGCGGGCCACCCCCACGCGCCCGGCGACCAGCGCCGGGGTCTGCGAAACCTGCGGCGCCCCTTACGATTTCCGACCCTTTCTGCGCGCGGGCGATACGGTAGCCGGGCAGTACGAGGTCCAGGGCTGCATCGCACACGGCGGGCTGGGGTGGATCTTCCTGGCCGTCGACCGCAACGTCAGCGACCGCTGGGTGGTGCTCAAGGGCCTGCTGCACGGCGGCGACGCGGAGGCTCAGGCGGTGGCCGTCGCCGAACGCCAATACCTGGCGGAGCTGGCGCATCCCAGCATCGTCAAGATCCACAACTTCGTCGAGCACCCCAGCCCCGAGGGCGTGCCCGTCGGCTACATCGTCATGGAGTACGTCGGCGGACGCTCGCTGCGAAATATGCTCGACGCGTACGAGCGCCCGGACCGCATGCCGGTCACCGAGGCCATCGCCTACGTGCTCGAGATCCTCCCGGCGCTGGAGTACCTGCATTCGCTGGAGCTGGCCTACAACGACCTCAAGCCCGACAACATCATGGTCACCGAGGATCAGGTGAAGCTGATCGACCTGGGCGCGGTGGCCGGATTCGAATCCTACGGAAATCTGTACGGCACCAGGGGTTTTCAGGCCCCGGAGATCGCGAAGACCGGGCCGACCGCGGCCTCGGACATCTACACGGTCGGCCGGACGCTGGCGGTGCTGACGCTGAACATGCCGACGGAGCAGGGCCGCTATCTCGACGGCCTCCCGGAGCCGGACGCCGAACCGGTGCTGGCCCGCTACGAGTTCTTCCATCGGCTGCTGCTGCGCGCCACCGATCCGGATCCGGCGCGCCGCTTCCCGTCGGCGCGGCTGATGACGACGCAGCTGACGGGCGTGCTGCGGGAAATTCTGGCCGCCGAGACCGGCACCGAACAGCCGCAGCTGTCGACGATGTTCAGCCCGCCGCGCACCAGCTTCGGCACCGAGGAACTGGTGGCCCAGACCGACTCCTACGTCGACGGCGCCGAGCGCAGCAAGCATCTGCGGGCCCGCGATGTCGCTGCGGCACTTCCGGTTCCGGTGCTCGACCCGTCCGATCCGGCGGCCGCGCTGCTGGCCGGGACCGTGCACCCGGAGCCGCGGCATGCGCTCGACGCGGTGCGCACCGCCCGCCAGCGGGCCGCGGCCGATCCGGAGGGAGCGCCGGAAACCTTCGAGGTCGAGTCCACGTTCGCCGAGGCCCGCATCCACCTGGATCTGGGGCAGCCCGCCGCGGCCCGCGAGGTGCTGCGCCGGATCGAGCACGACGGGTGGCGCGTCGACTGGTATCACGGCCTGGCCGCGCTGCTCGAGCTCGACTACGAGCGCGCGTTCGACCGCTTCGACGCGGTGCTGCGGGCGCTGCCCGGCGAGGTGGCGCCCAAGCTGGCGCTGGCGGCGACCGCGGAACTGATACTGCAGCACTGGGATTCGCCTGATCCCGGGCAGTGGCGCAGGTACGCGGAGAAGTTCTACGCCAGCGTGTGGCGCACCGACCGCGGCGTGGTGAGCGCGGCGTTCGGCCTGGCCCGGCAGCTGAGCGCGACCGGTCGCGTCGTCGAGGCGGTGCGGGCGCTGGACGAGGTCCCGGCGGCCTCGCGGCACTACGGCGAGGCGCGCACCACCGCGGTGCTGATGCTGCTCACCGCCGCGCCGGTGGCCGACCTCGAGGAATCGACGCTGCACATCGCCGCGGCCCGGGTGCAGGCGCTGCCGCCCAGCGAGCATCGCGCCCCGCAGATGCGGGTGCTGATGCTCGGGTCGGCACTGGCCTGGCTGCGGGCCGGTAATGTCCCGAAACAGCCCGACGCCACGCTGTTCGGCGAGCCGTTCACCGAGCGCGAGCTGCGGCAGGGCACCGAGACGGGCCTGCGCGGGCTGGCGCGCACCGCGCCCGGGCGCACCCACCGCTACGCGCTGATCGACCTCGCGAACGCGATCCGCGCCAAGACCTGGGTCTGAGCGGCGCCCTCAGCCCACCAGCCCGGCGGCCGCGCGGGCGATCGCCAGCTCCTCGTTGGTGGGCACGACCAGCACCGACACCTCCGTGCCCGGCGGTGAAATATACCGGGCCCCACGGTCTTTCGCCTCGTTGCGGCCGGGGTCCACGGCGATGCCGAAGCGTTCCAGCCCGGCCAGCGCATCGGCGCGCACGCGCGCGTTGTTCTCCCCGACACCGGCGGTGAAGACGATCGCATCCACCCGCCCCAACTCCACCAGATAGGCGCCGAGGTAGCGGCGCAGCCGGTGCACGTAGACGTCGTAGGCGAGCCGGGCCGCGTCATCCCCGGTCTCGATGAGCCGGAACAGCTCCCGGAAGTCGTTCACCCCCGACAGGCCCTTGATGCCCGAATCGCGGTTGAGCAGGTTGTCGATCGCATCGATGTCCATATCCGCGGTGCGGGCCAGGTGCGGGATGATCCCCGGATCGAGGTCGCCGGAGCGGGTGCCCATCACCAGCCCCTCCAGCGGGGTGAGGCCCATCGTGGTGTCGACCGCGCGGCCGCCCCGGATCGCCGACGCCGACGCGCCGTTGCCCAGATGGAACACGATCTGATTCAGCTCCGCCGGATCGCGGTCCAGCAGCTCGGCGGCCCGGCCGGAGACGTACTCGTGCGACGTGCCGTGGAAGCCGTAGCGTCGAATACCGTGCGCGGCAGCGACTTTCGCATCGATCGCGTAGGTCTTGGCCGCATCGGGCAGGCCGTGGAAGAACGCCGTATCGAACACCGCGACCTGCGGCACGTCCGGCAGCAGCTCGCGCGCCGATTCGATTCCCGTCACATTGGCCGGATTGTGCAGCGGCGCAAGCGAAGACAGCTCATCGATCGACCGCACCACCGCGTCGTCGATCAGCGTGGGCCGGTAGAACACCTCGCCGCCGTGCACCACCCGGTGCCCGACCGCGGTCAGACCGGCCGCGGTCAGGTCGTGGCCGCCGCGGGCGAACAGCTCGAATACGATCCGCAGGCCGGTGGCGTGATCGGGGACGGCGCCGTCGTGCTCGAGGGTGCGGCCGTCGCCGCGGTACTCGACGGTCGCGGTGCCGGGGGCGACCGGCTCGCCGATCCTCGACACCTGGCCGGAGGCCACCACCGCGCCCGAATCCGGGTCCAGCAGTTGATATTTGATCGACGACGATCCGGAGTTGATCACCAGGACCTGCATCGTGCGCCTCCTGTCTGTTCCTGTCCGGGCAACGCCGAGGGTCTGCCGCGCATTCCGGGGCGGCCTAGGTCTGCGACTGCGCCTGGATGGCGGTGATGGCGACCGTGTTGACGATGTCGGCGACCAGCGCACCGCGCGACAGGTCGTTGACCGGTTTGCGCAGGCCCTGCAGCACCGGGCCGATCGCCACCGCCCCGGCGCTGCGCTGCACCGCCTTGTACGTGTTGTTGCCCGTGTTCAGGTCAGGGAAGACGAAAACCGTTGCGCGCCCGGCAACTTCGGAGTTCGGCAGCTTGGCGCTGGCCACCGTGGGCTCGATCGCCGCGTCGTACTGGATCGGCCCCTCCACCAGCAGTTGCGGGGCGCGCTCGTGCACCAGCTTGGTGGCGGTGCGCACCTTGTCCACATCGGCGCCGCTGCCGGATTCGCCGGTCGAGTACGACAGCATCGCCACCCGCGGGTCGATCCCGAACTGGGCGGCGGTGCGCGCGGAGGAGATCGCGATATCGGCCAGCTGTTCCGAGGTGGGATCCGGCACCACCGCGCAGTCGCCGTAGGCGAGCACCCGATCGGCCAGGCACATCAGGAATACGCTCGAGACCGTGGAGACTCCCGGCTCGGTCTTGATGATCTCGAACGAGGGCCGGATGGTGTGCGCGGTGGTGTGCGCCGCGCCGGACACCATGCCGTCGGCGACCCCCTCGTACACCATCATGGTGCCGAAATAGGAGATGTCGGAGATCATTTCGCGCGCCCGCTCCACGGTCATGCCCTTGTGGGCGCGCAGCTTCGCGTACGTCTGCGCGAACTGCTGGCGTAGTTCGCTGGTCTTCGGATTCAGCACCTGCGCCGCGTCGATGTCGACGCCGAGTTCGGCGGCGCGGCCGCGCACGGCCGCCTCGTCGCCGAGGATGGTCAGATCGGCGATCTTGCGCTGCAGCACCCGACCGGCGGCGCGCAGGATGCGGTCGTCGTTGCCCTCCGGCAGCACGATCCGGCGGCGATCCGACCGGGCCCGCTCCACCAGCTGATATTCGAACATCTGCGGCGTCACGACCGACGGCGCCGGTACCGCGATGAGTTCGGCCAGCCTGCGCCCGTCCACCCGCTGCTCCATCAGCGCGAGGGCGGTGTCGACCTTGCGGACACTGGACAGCGACACCCGGCCGCGGGTGCGCGAGACGGCGCCCGCGGTATCGAAGGTGCCCAGCGGGGTGGTGAGGATCGGCAGCTTCGGCTTCAGGCCCTCGATCAGCCGGGCGACGGCCGGATGCGGCAGCATGCCGCCGTTCATGACGATGCCCGACAGCGACGGAAACCCTTCCGCCTCATGGGCATTCACCAGGGCCAGCAGCGCGTCGGAGCGATCGGCCGGAACGATCACGGCGACGCTGTCGCTGAGCCGCTCCAGGATGTGCTCGGCCGTCATGCCGCCGACCATCACCGACAGCGCCTCGCGCTGCATCAGCTCCGGATCCCCGGAGTACATCTCGCCGCCGATGGCCGCGCACAGCTCGGACATGGTCGGCGCGGTCAGCAGCGGCACCTCGGGCAGCGTCCACGATGTCGGGCAGATGCCGCGCACGGCGGCGGCGACCTCGTCCAGGTGGTCCGGATCGCAGCGGTTGACCACGATGGCCGTCAGCTGCGCGTGCTCGGCGGCGAGTTCGCCCTCGCACAGCTCGGCTACCTGCACGATCTGCTCGGGCGTCCGCCCGGAACCGCGCAGCACCAGCAGCACCGGCGCCCCCAGGTTCACGGCGATGCGCGCGTTGAAGCGCAGCTCGCTGGGGCTGGCCACATCGGTGTAGTCGCTGCCGACGATGACCACCGCGTCGCACAGCTTGGCGACGTCGTGGAAGCGCATGACGATCTCGCCGATCGCCGCGTCGGGATCCTCGTGCACCTGCTCGTAGGTGACGCCGCAGGCCTGGTCGTAGTCGATATCGGCGGTGGAGTGCTCGAGCAGCAGCTCCAGGATGTAGTCCGGTTCGGTCGCCGAGCGCATGATGGGCCGGAACACGCCGACCCGGGGCGTGGTCGCGGACAGCATCTGTAGCGCGCCCAGGGCCACCGTCGATTTGCCGGTGTCACCCTCGAGCGAGGCGATGTACACGGTGGACGGAGCGGTATCGGCCATATCCGAGAGCTTAGTGATCGACGGTGTCCGATATGACCGGCCAGTAGCAAATACTCGGAAAATCACACCCTGCCCCGCGCGGCGGGTCCTTCTACGATTCTCCCCATGGCAGCACAGTTTCCGGACCGGCAGTGGGGATCGCGCACGGGTCTGCTCGGCCGCATGGCGAGTCCGTTCGCGGCGTCCAAGATCGGATCGACGATCATCCGCAAGCTCACCCCGCTGGACCGGCAGGTGCTCGAGCGCACCGCGGGCCGATACACGGTGCTCGGCCCGATCGGCATCCCGGTCATCCTGCTGACCACAACGGGCCGCAAGTCCGGGCGGCCGCGCACCTCGCCGCTGCTGTACGTCCACGGCGGCGAGGTGCTGTATGTGATCGGCAGCAACTTCGGCCAGGCCCACCACCCGGCGTGGACGGCCAACCTGCTCGCCGACCCGACCGGCATCGTCACCATCAGTGGTGAGCGAATCCCGGTGCGCGCGAGCCTGATCGAGGATGCGGCGAAGCAGGACGAGATCTTCGACCGGTTCGTCGAGACCACCGAGGCCTACGCCGCCTACCGCAACCGCACCACCCGCGACCTGAGAATCTTCGCCCTCACCCGCGCCTGAGCCGCCGCACGCCCCAGCGAGCGACTACAACGCCCGCAGGCGGGGCGCCAGGTCGCGCTGGAACAGGTCCAGGAAGCGGCGCTGGTCGTGGCCGGGGGCGTGGAAGACCAGGTGGTTCAGGCCCGCGTCCACGTACGGCTTGATCTGGGCGACGGCCTCGTCCGGGTCGCTGGCGACGATCCAGCGCTTGGCGATCTGCTCGATCGGCAGGGCGTCGGCGGCCTTCTCCATCTCGATCGGGTCGGTGATGCTGTGCTTCTGCTCCGCGGTCAGCGACAGCGGCGCCCAGAAACGCGTATTCTCCAGCGCCAGTTCGGGATCGGTGTCGTAGGAGATCTTGATCTCGATCATCCGATCGATGTCGTCGCGCGTGCGCCCGACCTTGGCGGTGCCCTCGTCGACGGCGGGCATCAGCTTCTCGGTGTAGAGGTCCATGCCCTTGCCGGAGGTGCAGATGAAGCCATCCCCGGCGCGCCCCGCGTACCGCGCCACCAGCGGGCCGCCCGCGGCGACGTAGATCGGGATGCCGCCCTTGGGCACGTCGTAGATGGACGCGCCGACGGTCTGGTAGTACTGGCCCTCGAACGTCACCCGGTCGCCGGTCCACAGCGCTCGCATGAGGTCGACGGACTCGCGCAGCCGCGCGAACCGCTCCTTGAACTCCGGCCACTCGCCCTTGTATCCGGTGGCGATCTCGTTGAGCGCCTCGCCGGTCCCGACGCCGAGCATGATGCGGTCGGGGTACAGACAGCCCATGGTCGCGAAGGCCTGGGCGATCACGGCCGGGTTGTAGCGGAAGGTCGGGGTCAGCACGGAGGTGCCGAGCTGGATGCGCTCGGTGCGCTCGCCGACCGCGGTCATCCACGCCAGCGAGAACGGCGCGTGGCCGCCCTCGTGCCGCCACGGCTGGAAATGGTCGCTGACCGTGGCGCTGTCGAGTCCGTGCTCCTCGACGAGAACCCCGAGCTCCACCAGCTCCCGGGGTCCGAACTGTTCCGCCGACGCCTTGTACCCGAGCTTGAGTCCACTCACTGCGCCACTCCTGTTCGCTGTCGCTTACCTGCTGCGGGGCGTATACCCCGTCGACCGTGTGCAGCGCTGGGCGGCGGCGCCGTATTTCGACACTGTCGCCTCGCGACGCGGCCGCCCGTGCCGGGGTCTGCTTCGAACATAGTCAGCGGCCGTGGCCGGTGTGTGAATGGTCGCAACTTCCCGAGTTGTCCACATCCGAATATCCGATAGCTCAGAATTGACCCGTGACTGCCGACAACGAACCGATCCTGTCCTACCTGACCGATATGGACGGGGTGCTGGTGCACGAGGACCATCTGGTGCCCGGCGCCGACAAGTTCCTGTCGGAACTGCAGGCCAAAGACATCCCGTTCCTGGTGCTCACCAACAACTCCATCCGCACCCCGCGCGATCTGCAGGCGCGGCTGCGGCACACCGGGCTCGACATTCCACCGGAGGCGATCTGGACCTCCGCGCTGGCCACGGCGACATTCCTGGACGAGCAGCGGCCGGGCGGCACGGCCTATGTGGTCGGCGAATCGGGCCTGACCACCGCGCTGCACGACATCGGCTACGTGCTCACCGACAGCGACCCGGACTATGTGGTGCTCGGCGAGACGCGCACCTATTCGTTCGAGGCCATCACCACCGCGATCCGGCTGGTGGAGCGCGGCGCCCGCTTCATCGCCACCAATCCCGACGCGACCGGCCCCTCCCGCGAGGGCGTGCTCCCCGCGACCGGTTCCGTCGCCGCCCTGATCACCCGGGCCACCGGCCGCGACCCGTATTACGTCGGCAAGCCCAACCCGCTGATGATGCGCTCGGCGCTGCGCCGCATCGGCGCGCACTCGCAGTCCACCGTGATGATCGGCGACCGGATGGACACCGACGTGATCTCCGGCCTGGAGGCCGGGATGCGGACCATCCTCGTCACCTCCGGCATCTCCACCCGCGCCTCGGTGGAGCACTACCCCTACCGGCCGACGGCGGTGCTCGAGTCCGTAGCGGACCTGGTGGGCCGCACCTCGAACCCGTTCGGCACATAACGACATCCTCGACGGCGTGCCCGGGCCGGGAGTCCTCAGAAGTCCCAGTCGGCGTCCTCGGTCTGCTGCTGTTTGCCGATGACGTAGGAACTGCCGGAGCCGGAGAAGAAGTCGTGGTTCTCGCCCGCGCCCGGGTCGAGGGCGGCGAGGATGGACGGGTCCACGCGGCACTGCTCGGGATCGAAGAACGGCTCGTAGCCCAGGTTGGCCAGCGCGCGGTTGGCGTTGTACCGCATGAACGGGAGCACGTCGTCGGTCCAGCCGACCTCGTCGTAGAGATCGCGGGCGTAGTCGATCTCGTTGGTGTACAGCGCATTCAGAAGTTCGTAGGTGTAATCCCGGTGGTCCCCGCGCTCGGCCTCGGTCAGCTCCGCCAGCCCGCGCCGGCACTTGTAGCCGATGTAGAAGCCGTGCACCGCTTCGTCTCTGATGATGAGGCGGATGAGATCGGCTGTGTTGGTGAGCTTTCCGCGCGCGGACCAGCGCATCGGCAGGAAGAAGCCGGAGTAGAACAGGAACGACTCCAGCATCACCGAGGCGGCCTTGCGCTTCAGTGCGTCGTCGCCGCGGTAGTAGTCGACGATGATCTGCGCCTTGTTCTGCAGGTGCGGATTGCGTTCGGACCAGTCGAATGCCTCATCGATCTGCCGGGTCGAGCACAGCGTGGAGAAGATCGAGCTGTAACTCTTGGCGTGCACCGACTCCATGAAGGCGATGTTGGTGAGCACGGCCTCCTCGTGCGGAGTGATCGCGTCGGCGATCATCGCCACCGCGCCGACGGTGGCCTGGGCGGTGTCCAGCAGGGTCAGGCCGGTGAAGACCCTGGTGGTCAGCTGTTGTTCGCCGGGACCGAGCTGCTCCCAGGTGTGCAGGTCGTTCGAGAGCGGCACGCGCTCGGGCAGCCAGAAGTTTCCGGTGAGCCGGTCCCAGACCTCGGCGTCCTTCGGATCCGGCAGGCGGTTCCAATTGATCGCGTGCACGCGGTCGACCAGTGTGTTCATGCGGCTCTCCGATCGGTGGAACGGGCGGGCCGACGGTCGTGAGCGGCCCATGATCTCGGCAATTCGGCCAAGCTAACATTTTATTTCGCATCTCCGAACTACCGCGGATGCGCGTGTTGTGCGGACGTCTACCAGCCTGCCCCCATCCGTTGGCCCCGTCCACACTTGACAACATGCTGTCAAATATGACAGCATGTTGTCATGATGAAGACAGTGCACATGGCCGTTTACGACACCTTCTCCGACTGGGAGCTGGGGCACGCCACGGCGCATATCAATCGGGCCATGTGGCAGCGCGAGCCGGGAACATGGCAGGTCAGGACGGTCGGCCCGACGAGCGACCCGGTCGTGTCGGCGGGCGGGGTGCGGGTCGTCCCCGACCTCTCACTCGACCGGCTGGCCCCGGGCGAGAGCGCGATGCTGCTGCTGCCGGGGGCGGACACGTGGGAGACCGGCGCCCTGGCGGGCTTCGGGCGCAAGGCCCGGGAGTTTCTGGCGGCGGGCGTACCGGTGGCCGCGATCTGCGGCGCCACCTTCGGGCTGGCGGCGGAGGGATTGCTCGACGACCGCCCGCACACCAGCAACGACCCGAATTACCTTGCGATGAGCGGATATTCGGGCGCCGAACAGTATGTTCCGGAGTCGGCCGTGACCGACGGGGATCTGATCACGGCCACCGGCACCAAACCGGTCGACTTCGCCCGGGCGGTGCTCGCCCGCCTGGGAGTCTACGAGCCGCACGTGCTCGACGCGTGGTACGCCCTGTACGGACGCAACGAGGCGGAGGGCTTCTACGCGCTCGCCGAGTACGAGAGCGGGCGCGCGCCGGAGTCGGTGGCGCCGTGAGGAAGTGGGCAGGCGCACAGGAGGCGAGATGACGCGTACCGAACAGGACTTGTTCGCGACCGCCGCGGTGACATCGTTCAAGCTGAACGGCCAATTCCTCGCCATCGCAGAGGAATTGGCGCGCCCGGCCGGTCTCACCGCCGCCTGGTGGCAAGTGCTGGGCGCGATCCTGCGCGAACCGCTGCCGGTGGCGGGCATCGCCCGGGAGATGGGCATCACCCGACAGGGCGTCCAACGCATCGCGGACCTGCTGGTGGACAAGGGCTTAGCCGAATACCGCCCCAACCCGGCACACAAGCGAGCAAAGCTGGTAGCGGTCACCGAAGCCGGTCACAACGCCGTGCGCCGCATCAATCCACAACACGCGGAAATGGCGAAACGCCTTGCGGCCGAACTGGGCACCGAGCAACTGGCGGCGATCGCCGACGGCCTGACGAAACTGTCGGCCGCACTGACCAGAATCGATCAGACCTGAACACTCGTCACACCACGTCGAATCTGACCTTGACCGCGTTCGGTCGGTACTTCGAGCTGTCGTCGAGGACGCCCTGAACGCTGCTGTTGAGGTTGTAGGTGAGCGTCAACTCGTTTCCGCGCCGCAGGTCGGGCTGCTCGTGGGCGTTGTAGACGACCGTCTCCGCATCGCCGTAGAAGCCGAAGGGACCGGATTCCGTTGCCGTGTGTAGCAGCGTCGGTGACGTGAAGGGCCCCGTCGGCGACTCCGAGAGATAGCCCAGAATGTTCGGGCTGTACGGGCTTGTCGTGTCCTGTGTGACAAGGAGGAAGTGCTGATCGTTCAGGCGCGTCATGCTGTACTCGTTGGCCACACCGGACATCACCGGTGCCGAATCGGTCTCCCGGGGAGACCAGCCTCCCTGCCCGTCGAAGAACTCCCACGGCTGCCGCAGATCATCGCCCTGCACTCGGGCGATGTGCATGAGTTTGTCGGCTCCCTCGTCGTGGACCCCGTACACATAGGTGTGATCGGTTGCGGCGTCGTGCTCCACCCACGACGCCCAGTGCACCCCCGTCTCGGAAGGCATCGGCGTGACATCGAGCAGCCTGAGGTCGTCGCGAGTGTCGAAGCGGGCCAACAGGTTCCCGTGCATCTCCAGTTCGCCTCCACCTCCCGGGACCAGTGCCGCTCGAAGACGCTCGGCGTCGAAGTCACCGCCGGTATCGACCACGCGCGAGTCGCCCGTGAATTTCAGGTACATCACATCCAGCGTGTCCCGGCTGGTGACGTGGGAGCCGCCGAGCCAGTGAAATCTGTCGTTCTGCGGTGGCAGCACGGCCCTGGTGCGGCCGTCCGGAGTTGTGCTCAGCACGGTGCGCATCGATCCGTCGCGTTCGACCACGACGAAACTGTTACTGACGAAAGGAGTCTCGGGTGTCCGTGATCCCCTGGCATCCAGGCGGCCCAGGAACGTATCGGAGAACATGATCACGTGGCGGCCATCCGGCAGTCGTCTCAGGTAGGTGCTGTCGCCACCGGTCCAGCCACCGTCGTCCGTGTAGGCGTACTTGGACAAGAGCGTATTCAGATCGTGGTGGGGCGCACTGGATATCACCCGCAATCGCGGTCCGGTCGCCTCCGACCCGGGCGCTCGTCGCGCGGCACCGGAGACGATCCGCCCACCATCCAGATCCGCGTCCGACAGCGAGCCTGCGGTTCCTCGCAGCGTGTACGCCACGTCGTCGTACTCACTCTTGAAAACGGCCGCCAGGTCGTGGACCGCGGGAATCGCCTTGTCGATGACCTTGTGCCACAACTCGTCCCACGCGCGCACCATGACGGACATCTTTCGGGAAAGCAGTGCTGTCGATCACAAGTAACGTACCGCCGATGCGCCCCTCAGCCCAGGGCCTGGTCCAGGTCGCCGAGTAGGTCCTCGATGTCCTCGAGGCCGACCGAGATCCGGACCACGCCGTCGGTGATGCCCACGGCCGCACGGCCTTCCGGTCCCATCGCGCGGTGCGTGGTGGTGGCCGGATGCGTGATCAACGTCTTGGCGTCGCCGAGGTTGTTGGAGATGTCGATGATGCGGAGCCGGTTGAGCACCTCGAACGCCCGCTTCTTCGCCGCGTCCGGATCGCCACCGGCCGCCAGCTCGAAGGTGACGACCGTGCCGCCCGCCGACATCTGCCGCGTGGCCAGCTCGTACTGCGGATGTGACTGCAGGAAGGGGTATTTCGTCCAGGAGACGGCGGGATGCCGCTCCAGGAACTCGGCGATCCGCAGGGCCGACTGCGCGGATTGGCGCACCCGCAGCGGCATGGTCTCCAGACCCTTGAGCAGCGTCCAGGCGTTGAACGGGCTCAGCGCCGGGCCGGTGTGCCGCATCAGGGTCTTCACCGGGCCGTCGATGTAGTCCTGCGGGCCCAGGATCGCGCCGCCGAGCACCCGGCCCTGGCCGTCGATGTGCTTGGTGCCCGAATACACCACCACGTCGGCACCGAGGTCGAGGCTGCGCTGCAGCAGCGGGGTGGCGAAGACGTTGTCCAGCACCACCTTCGCGCCCGCGGCATGCGCCAGATCGGAGACCCGCCGCACATCCACCAGGGTCTGCATCGGGTTCGACGGGGTCTCGAAGAACACCGCCCCGGTCGGCTGCGACAGCGCCGCCTCCCACTGGCCGAGGTCCTCGCCGTCGACGAAGACGGTCTCCACGCCCCAGCGCGGCAGGATCTCGTTGCAGACCACGAAGCAGGACCCGAACAGGCTGCGCGCGGCCACGAGCCGGTCGCCGTTCCCCAGAAGCGCTGCGAGCGAGGTGAATACGGCCGACATGCCACTGGCCGTCGCGAAGCACGCCTCGGCGCCCTCGAGCAGGCGCATCCGCTCCTCGAACATCGCGACCGTCGGATTGCCGTAGCGCGAGTACACGAAATGTTCGACGTCACCGGTGAATGCCGCCTCGGCCGCCTCGGCGCTCTCGTAGACGAATCCGGACGACAGGTACAGCGCCTCGGACGTCTCCTCGAACCCGGAGCGCCGCAGGCCACCGCGCACCCCCAGGGTCGCCGGGCCCACGCCCTCGGGCAGCGGCTTGTCGAACGCGCCTCCGGTGATCATGCGTGCCTCCGATCGGCGGCCGGACAGCACCCGGTCGGATCCCCGCTCCGCGCCGATGATGCGTTCACGACTGCCTCCACGGGAGGCCCAACGCGCGCCAGCCCGCACCGCCGCGATGCCCGTCGGCGTCCAGCGGGCCCTCGAAACCCTCGAGCACGTTGTAGGACGGCTCGTATCCGGCGGCCGTGGCGGCCGTCGCGGCGCCGATGGACCGCTGCCCGGACCGGCACAGGAAGATCACCGGGGCGTCGGCGTCGGGGGCGCGGTCCGCGAGCACCTGCTTCAGCTGGTCCACGAACTGCGCATTCGGCGCGCCGGTGCCGTCGACCCATTCGATCAGCGCGGTCGGCCGCTCGATCGAACTGGTGTCGGGGACCCCGACGAAGCGCCACTCGGCCTCGGTGCGCACGTCGATGAGCACCGCATCGGGATTGTCGCGCAACAGATCCCACGCCTGCCGGGGAGTGATGTCGCCAGCGTAACTCACTTCTACCTCCTGCGAATCCGCACTTGCCGCACCGTGGATACGTCGATGCGTGGCCAGGTCGTCACCCGGAGCACCCCACCGCGGAGGAGGGTTGCCGGCCAGCGAGCCGGGGCTTGGCGCTGGCGCTCATGACCTCCGATTGAGAGTGCCCGGTCACAAGGTCGCATGTCAAACGACAAATTCGCGCGCCGCCGCCGGAGCGAATCCTCAGGCACCGCACACCAGCCAGGTGCCGTCGGTCCGCGCCAGATTCCAGGTTGCGGTCGATTCGCGGCCGTCGATCGTGCTCGTCACGGCGGCGGTGGCACGGTCGCCGTCGATGCGGGTGTCGGCGACCTTCCCGATCTCGACCTGCTTGCCGAGCGCCTCCGGGCCCAGGGGTGAGTGGCGCTCGTCGAATCCGGGGCAGGCCGTGGTCGCCCGCCGCGCGGCATCCGAATCCGCCTGGGCGGTGGCGAAATTGCGCACGGCGACCGCGATCCGATCGGAATCTGTGACATTCTTCTCAGCCGGGCGCGCCACCGCGAGAGCCACGATCGCGGCGATCACCAGCACCGCCACCACCGCGGCGGCGACGAACGGGATCACCGACCGCGTGGTCTCGCGCTGATCGATCGCGGAGGCGTCCTCGGGGGTGTCGTCCATGCATCCGATCATCCCTGGTCGCCGCGGGTGTCGGAGATCACATCCGGATTTCCCGCCGGATCCCGGGAATAACTGCGATAGCAGCCACCGATAGAATCACCGGAACCCCCGGCCCCGGCCGGTACGGACGGCGTCCCCGCGCAGCAACGAGGCAGCATCGATGGGATGACGGATCGGCCGGGTGCAGCCCGGACCACACGTCAACTTAGCCTAAGCTAAGAAAGACGGCTGAATACACGGCTGAGTACATGACGACAGAGTTCTCGACCAGAGGGTGCGCGTAAGAATGACGGAATACAGTGCGACCAACCCACTGCGCATTGCGATCGTGGGCGCCGGACCGGCCGGAATCTACGCCGCCGACGCCCTGATGAAGTCCGATGCCGAGGTGAGCATCGACCTGTACGAGCGGATGCCCGCGCCGTTCGGCCTGATCCGCTACGGCGTCGCGCCCGACCACCCGCGCATCAAGGGCATCATCACCGCGCTGCACAAGGTGCTCGACAAGCCGCAGGTGCGCCTGCTCGGCAATATCGACTACGGCACCGACATCACCCTCGAGGAGCTGCGCCGGTTCTACGACGCGGTGATCTTCTCCACCGGCGCCAACGCCGACCGCGCGCTGCCGGTCCCCGGCATCGACCTGGACGGCTCGCACGGCGCCGCGGACTTCGTGTCCTGGTACGACGGCCACCCGGACGTGCCGCGCAGCTGGCCGCTGGACGCGGAGAAGGTCGCGGTGCTCGGCGTCGGCAATGTCGCACTGGACGTGGCCCGCGTGCTGGCCAAGACCGGCGACGAGCTGCTGCCGACCGAGATCCCGCCGAACGTCTACGAGGGGCTCAAGGCCAACAAGGCGGTCGAGGTGCACGTATTCGGCCGCCGCGGTCCGGCGCAGGCCAAGTTCACCCCGCTCGAGCTGCGCGAACTGGACCACTCGCCGAATATCGAGGTCATCGTCGATCCCGAGGACATCGACTACGACGAGGGCTCCGAGGCGGCGCGCCGCCACTCCAAGCAGGTCGACATGGTCTGCAACACGTTGGAGCAGTGGGCGATTCGCGACGTCGGCAACCGCCCGCACAAGCTGTTCCTGCACTTCTTCGAGTCGCCGCACGAGATCGTCGGCGAGGACGGCAGCGTGACCGGGCTGCGCACCGAGCGCACCCAGCTCGACGGCACCGGCAACGTCAAGGGCACCGGCGTCTACCGGGACTGGGACGTGCAGGCGGTCTACCGCGCCGTCGGCTACCTGTCGCAGAACATTCCCCAGCTGCCGTTCGACGAGCAGGCGGGCACCGTGCCGAACGAGGCCGGGCGCGTGCTGGCCGACGAGGACGCCGACGGTGCGGACCGCTTCGTCCCGGCCACCTACGTCACCGGCTGGATCAAGCGCGGTCCGGTGGGCCTGATCGGCCACACCAAGGGCGATGCCAACGAGACCATCGCCTGCCTGCTCGACGACGCCGCGAACTTCGCCCCGGCCGCCGAGCGCGAGCCGGAGGCGGTGACGAAGTTCCTGGAGGGCAAGGGGATTCCGTTCACCACCTGGGCCGGGTGGTACCGCCTCGACGCCCACGAGCGCTCCCTGGGCGAGCCGCAGGGCCGCGAGCGCGTCAAGGTCGTCGAGCGGCACGAGATGCTCGCCGCCAGCGAACCGCACAAGGCTTAGCGCGGCTCCCGGCCGCCGGTGCCGGGAGGACACATTCTCTTACATATTTGTCACTGTTGTGAGGCATGCTGATCACGTGTTCGATTCCCATGTCCACATCATCGATCCGCGGTTCCCGCTGATCGAGAACGAGGGCTACCTGCCGCCGCCCTACACCATCGCCGACTATCGAAAGCGCATGTCCCGCTTCGATATCGACGGTGGTGCGGTGGTCAGCGCCTCGTTCCAGGGGACCGACACCGGCTTCCTGCGCGCGTCGCTGGCCGAACTCGGCCCGAACTGGGTGGGCGTGATCAATCTGGACCCGGACGCGGGTGACGAGGAGATCGCGGACCTGGACCGCGCGGGCGTGCGCGCGCTGCGGTTCAACCTCAAGCGCGCGGCCGGGGATATCGTGGCGCTGACCATGCAGGCCCTGCGCGCGCACGATATCGCCGGGTGGCACGTCGAGCTGTATATCGACGGGTCCATGCTCGGCTCGCTGGAACCGGTGATCTCGAAGCTGCCCGCGCTGTCGATCGACCACATGGGCATGTCCGACGAATGCCTGCCGTACCTGCTGAACCTGGTCGACCGGGGCGCCCGGGTGAAGGCGTCCGGCTTCGGCCGCGTGTCGATGAACGTGGCCTCGGCGCTGCGGCGCATCCACACCGTCAACCCCGATGCGCTGATGTTCGGGTCGGATCTGCCCGGCACCCGTGCGGGCCGCCCGTTCCGGAATTCGGATGTCGAGCTGATCGCCGACGTCATCGGCACGGACATGTACAAGGTCCTCGAGGACAACGCGCGCTCGTTCTACCGGCTGCCGGTGAAGGTGCGCCCGGCCCACGAGGACCAGCCCGCCACGCGCCCGATCCGGACCGGCGAGCCGCCCACCCTCCGCCTGCACCGCGACGAACTACCGAAACTCGCCCCGGGCGATACGATCCCGCTCCCGATCATCGAGTAGCCCGGCAACCAATCGCGAGCTGCCTCGTCATTCCGGCATGCACCACGCGCGTCCCTCATCCCGGCATGCACCAGGCGCATCCCTTATTTCCGGCATGCTCTTCGCCGGAATCCGCCCTAGTCGAGGTTCGGGTGCTGCATCAGGTAGTCGGCGGCGGCCAGGCCGACGCGGTAGGCGTTTTCGATCGAGAGCGGGAAACCCGGTGAGTAGCCGCCGTTTTCGACCGCGTCCAGGGCCTGGCCGACGGTCTGGCCCGGATGCGGCTGGTCGAAATTGCTGGCGGTGCGAAGGCTGACGTAGCGGTCGAGCTTCCCGGCGCGCTGCAGCGCCGCCGCGGTGCCGTTGTCCTCCATCTGCGTCGTGCAGTAGCGGCCCTGGCCGCCCGAGTACAGGCCGACGATGTGGGCCGCGCGGGCCGAGGCGGCGGGGCCGTTGAAGAAATTGTCCCCGGTGGCCGTATCGCACTGCACGACAGTGGGTTTCGGGTCTCCCTGCTGCTGCGGGTAGGCGGCCCGCGCCTGCGCGGCATCGGGACTGTCGGCCAGCTCGACGCCTTTGGTGTTGCGGTACACCGCATCCACGAGCCTGCCGTCCAGCTCGTAGACCTGGGTGCTCGGCTTCGAGTGCGGCACATAGCCGTTGGCGACGTTCGGATCGTCCTGCGGCAGCACGTGGTGCCCGAGATCCACGTCGACCACCCAGCGCGCCCAGGCGGCGAAGCCGAGCGTCCCGGCGTCGGGCGGGGTTCCGGCGATTCCCGCGGTGATGAAGTACGCGTCGTCGAAATTCAAACGCGGGCTGCCCAGGACGGCGGCGGTGGACAGCGAGGCGTTCACCTTGCCCATATCCGTCACCATCATGCACAGCCCGGAGTCGTTGCAGCGCACCGGTGTTCGCACGCCCTCGACGGGAATCTCGTGCGTCCACCGCTGCTTGTCCACCCACGGCTCGGCCTCCGGGTCGAACATCGTGATGATCAGCGCCTTCACGTCGACCTTGTCATCGCCGGAGTCGCCGCTGCCGCAGCCGGTGGCGGCGACCGCCACCGCGCACGCCGTCGCCAGCAGGCCGATAGCCCTGGTGAACACCTGTCATCTCCCGTCGTCGTCCAACGATGCTGCTCAGACGGTAGGCATACCGCATTGCCTGGACGTAACCGGGTATTGCCGAGCGGTATCGGCCCGGCGGCCGCGAGTGGACCCCGCCATTGACGAGGCGGGCGCCGTTATTGTCATACTGACAATACGGGGCCGGGCTCGAGACGTACCGGGCTCCGGTACGAGGATCGACGACGAACCGAGGTAGCGCGTGAGCACTCCATCGACCACCCGGCAGGGCCCCCTGGCGGGCATCCGAGTTGTTGAACTGGCCGGTATCGGCCCCGGTCCGCACGCGGCGCTGCTGCTCGCGGACCTCGGCGCGGACGTGGTGCGGGTGCAGCGGCCCGGACAGCTGCCGGGGTTCATGGAGCGCCCGCAGTGGCGTGGCCGCACCATCGTCGAGGCCAATCTGAAGGATCCCGCCGATATCGAGAAGGTGCTGGGCCTGGTCGAGAAGTCCGACGTGCTCATCGAGGGTTTCCGGCCGGGCGTCACCGAGCGCATGGGCCTGGGCCCGGATGTCGCGCTCGAGCGCAATCCCCGGCTGGTGTACGGGCGCATGACCGGCTGGGGTCAACACGGCCCGCTCGCCGATCGCGCCGGTCACGACATCAACTACATCTCGCTCACCGGCGTGCTCAACGCCATCGGGCACAAGGGCGAGCGGCCGGTGCCGCCGCTGAACATGGTCGGCGACTTCGGCGGCGGGTCCATGTTCCTGGTGTTCGGCATTCTGGCGGCGCTGGTGGAGCGGCAGAACTCCGGTAAGGGCCAGGTCATCGATGCCGCGATGATCGACGGCGCGCTGGCGCTGTCGCACATGATCTGGGGCATGCGCGGAATGGGCCTGTGGTCCGACGAGCGCGGCACCAATCTGCTCGACACCGGGATGGCGTTCTACGACACCTACGAGACCTCCGACGGCAAGTACCTGGCGGTCGGCTGCATCGAACCGCAGTTCTACGCCGAATTCCTGAAGGGTTTGGAGATCGATCCGGAGGGCCTGCCGCACCAGATCGATCCGAACGCCCAGGATCAGCTGAAAAAGCTGTTCGCGGACCGGATCAAGACCAAGACCCGAGACGAATGGTCGGCGATATTCGAGGGCACCGACGCCTGCGTCACCCCCGTCCTGACCCTCACCGAGGCCACCGAGAACGGGCACATCGCCGCCCGCGAGGCGCTGGTGGAGATCGACGGCGTCGTGCAGCACGCCCCCGCCCCGCGCTTCTCCCGCACGCCGAACGCGACACCCACACCGCCGCCGTCGGAGGCGACGCCGATCGAGCGGGTCTGGGCCGACTGAATCCGCATTCGCGGGCCTTCACGCCGAGGTCGGCGGCACGGATCGGGCGCACCGAACCACCGCCGACCTGAACGTGTGTACAGATGCACGCGCACGGCGGCGCCGGTTGTCGATAGCACATCGGCATCTGTGCTGGATCTGCCTGCTGCCGTTCGGCCTTCGTTCGCTCCGCGTACATTCGCTGAGGCACTAAAGTAATTTGCATGGCTCGGAACTGGCCGATGATCGAACGCGGGAATGAACTCGAGTCGATCCGCGCGGCACTCACCGGTACCGGATTCGTCGGCGCCGTGCTCACCGGCGACGCCGGCGTCGGCAAGACGACGCTCGCACGGCAGGCGACGGCCGCGGTCGGCGGCAATATCCGCTGGGTGGCCGGGACCGAATCCGCCCGCAGCATTCCGCTCGGTGTCTTCGCCCACATGGTGGGCGTCTACACCGCGCACGATCCGGTGACATTCATGGCCGCCGCCCGCGAGGCGCTGCTGGCCGACGGGCACACCATCATCGGCGTCGACGACGCACACCTGCTGGACCAGCTGTCGGCGACGCTGCTGCTGCAGCTGGCCATCGACAAGGCGGCCCATATCGTGTGCACCGTGCGCAGCGGGGTCCAGGTCCCCGACGCGGTGACCTCGCTGTGGAAAGACGGGCACCTGCTGCGAATCGACCTGTCCCCCTTCACCGAACGCCAGAGCGTCGAGCTCGTGGAGAACATGCTCGGCGGTCAGCTGGAGGGCTTCACCGCCAACCTGATGTGGGAGTCCTCGGGCGGAAACGCCCTGTTCCTGCGGCATTTGGTGGAAGGAGCGCTGGAGGCGGGGACGCTGCGGCAGGTCAACGGGGTGTGGCAGCTGCGCGGCCGGGCCGCGGTCACCTCGGAACTGGCTGCGCTGCTGGAGGATCGGGTGGAGCAGCTGCCCGAGGACGTGCTGCGGGTGCTGGAGCTGCTCACCTTCTGCGAACCGATCGATCTCGACGTGCTGGCCGAGCTCGCCGGGGAGGAGTCGGTGGAGGCGGCCGAATCCCGGGGCGTCATAAGGATTGTCGAGAATACGCACCAGCTGCTGGTCCGCTACAACCATCCGCTGTTCGGCGAGGTGATCCGGCGGCGGCTGGGCATCGCGTCGGCGCGGCGGTTGCGCGGGCGGTTGTACTCGTCGCTGCGGGAGCGGCCCATCAAGTCCGCCTCCGACCGCATCCGCTTGGCCGAATTGGCCTTGGACAGCGATAAATCCGCGGATCTGGAGCTGTTCGAGGCGGCCGCCGCCGACGCGATCGGGCTGGCCAATATTCCGCTCGGCGAACGCTTCGCGCGGGCGGCGGTGGAGCGCCGCGGCGGTGTCGAATCGGCCGACCTGCTCGCCCGCGCCCTGCTCTATCAGGGGCACCGCATCGAGGCCGAGCGCACCCTGGCCAGCTTCGACCCGGACCAGCTCGACGAGTTGCAGCTGGTCCGCTGGGGCAGCACCCGGGTGTCGAATCTGCTGTGGTCCATGGGCGATGCCGATCGCGCCGACGAGGTGCTGGCCCTGGTGCGCGGCAAGGTCTCCCACCCCAAGCTGCGACTGACGCTGCAGGGCTTGGCCTCCGCGTGCGCGGTCAACGAAAACCGTTTGGAGGACGCGTTTCTCGACGCCGAACAGGTGATGTCGGATTCCGAATCGCCGCCGTGGGCGGTGTGGTGGGCCTCGTTCGGCGGCGGGCTGGCGCTGGCGCTGATGGGCCGCGGGGAGGCCGCCCGGACGTACGCCGCGCGAGGGCACGAGGTCGAATCCGCCATCGACGGCCTGAACCGCTTCATGTCCGCGCACGCCGAGGTGCTGGCACTCACCTTCACCGGCGACCTGGAGGCCGCGCGGCGCGGCGCCTCGGCGTATTTCGGCTACTCGTCGCCGGGGCAGTACCTGGCGTGGGGGCTGTCGAAGATCCTGCAGGGCACCGTCGACGTGGCCCAGGGCCGCTTCCCGGACGGCGTGGAGAACCTGGAACAGGCGCTGGCCGCGCTCACCGCCGAGGGCGCCGCGGCGTGGATGTTCCCGGCGAGAGTCCGCCTGGCCGAGGCATATTCGGCGCTGGGCCGCGCCGCCGAGGCCAAGGAGGTCATCGCCGAGGCCGATCGCCGCGGCGGCCGCCACTCCGCGGTGTACGAGCCGCAGCTCGATATCGCCCGGGCCTGGCAGGCCGCGGCCGAGGGCACCGTCACCCCCGCCGTCCGGCTCGCCATCGCCGCCGCCGATGCCGCGGCGCGCTCCAACCAGCACGCCATCGAGGCGATGGCGCTGCACACCGCCGCCCGCTTCGGCGACCACGCCGTCGCCGGGCGGCTGGCCGACATCGCCGCCCGGATCGACGGTCGCCTGGTACAGGCCCAGGCCCGCCACGCGGTCGCCGTCGCCTCCAACGACGGGCCCGGATTGGACACCGCCGCAGCGGAATTCGAACAGCTCGGCGCGCTGCTGTCGGCCGCCGACGCCGCCGCCCAGGCCGCCTCGGCGCACGAGCGCTCCGGGGATCGGCGCCGGTTGCTGGAGTCGGCCGCGACGGCGAACCGGCTGGCCGCGGCCTGCGGCGGGGCCAGCACACCGGCCCTGCGCCAGTCCGCGCAGCCGCTCCCGCTGACCGCGCGCGAACGCGAGATCGCCAATCTGGTCGCGGCCGGGCTGACGAATCGGCAGATCGCCGACCGGCTCACCGTGTCGGTGCGGACGGTCGAGGGGCACCTCTACCGGGCCTGCATCAAGCTCGACGTCACCGACCGCGAGGCACTCGCCGAACTCATGCGCGGCGAGCCGCCCAAGGGCAGACAACGCAACTGATCCTCGGCTACGGCCCGGGAGGGCCGGGGTGGTCGCGAATTCGAGGTTTGAAGCGGTGGATCGGTGGGAACATGCCCGCTACGATCTGGTCGGGCGACAGCTCGTCGCCCGGGTTGTCATCGGATCGGTGAGGGTGGTGCTCGGCGTGAATCGTCGTAATCGGAACGTGCGGGCGGGGATTCGGGTCGCGCTGGCGGTGCTGCCGCTGGTGGTCGGGTTGAGCTGCGCCGCCGTGGCATCCGCCGCCCCGGGACCGGTGCAGCCGGGCGTGGTCATGCCGAATCAGCCCGCCGAACCGGAGGCGGAGCCGCAGGCCGATCTGCGCGCCGCGGCACCCCAGAACAGCGCTCCCGCACCGCGATCCGCGCCGAAGCCCGCACCGCCGAAGCCGGACAAGCCCGCGGAGCCCGAGGCCCCGGCGCCGCGCACCGTCCGGCTCGGCGAATTCAGCGCCCCGGTCCCGGAGGGCGTGCCGAACGAGGTGGTCGACGGCGTCAACCGCACCACCGAGGGCATCCAGAACGCCCTCGTGCCCGGCCCCGCGCCGCAGCAGCCGTGACCCGCCCCGCGGAACGCGTCAGAACAGCATTGGCTCGCCGAAGCCTGGGGTGCGCTCGATCTCGAGCAGGCGCTCCTTGGTGGTGATGCCGCCGGGGGCGGAGAAGCCGTGCAGGGCGTGGTCGGCGGCCAGGACCCGGTGGCACGGCACGATGAGCGGAATCGGGTTGCGGCCCAACGCCTGACCGACCGCCTGGGCCGCGCCGGGCGCCCCGATCCGCTCGGCCACCTCGCCGTAGCTGAGCGTGTGGCCCGGGTCGATGGCCCTGGTCACCTCGTAGACCGCGCGATGGAACTCCGGGCTTCCGTTCTGGTCCAGCACGATCCACCGCAGGTCGTCCAAGGCGCCGGACAGGTGCGCGCGGACGCCGTCGATGGCCTCGGCGATCGATGGCGTCGGTTCCGCTTCGCGCACTCCGGAATTCCGGCGCAGCAGCCGCGAGCGGGTGGCCGCCACGGTGGGCTCCGGCAGCAGGAAGCGCTGGACGCCGATATCGGTCCACACGATCGCGCAGGTGCCGATCGCGGTGTCGAACAGCGTCGCCGCGGCGAGCCGGTCCGTTTCTTGCATGAAGCCAGTGTGCACCGCGAGACCGACAGATCCGGACGGCCCGGTCCAGTTATTCAGAACTGGACCGCACCGCGCCCGCGGCCGCCTCCGATTCCCGGTTCGTCCTGATCGCGATCAGCTCCGAATACTGGCGCCGATCGTCGTAATAGGACAGGGACCAGTCGGCCATCGGCGCGTGCGGGCGGTATCGCTCGAACAGCTCGGCGGCGCGTTGACCGCGCGTGGGTGCGTAGCGATACACGATCGCCGCGAAGATCACGACGACGGCCAGGGCAGCGATGAAGGACACCATGGAATCAGCCTGCGAGCATCTGGCCCGGAATTAAATATCCACACGCCCATAACTGGCCTTTGATCGCCGGAGATTCAGCGCCCTGGTGCAGTAGCGGCCGGGCCTGGCCACGAATCGAGGGCCAATTTCACCGACTGGCATCTCCCGCCGCTCGATCGGGCGCGCCGCTCCCCAGTCGGTCAGCGAGTGTCGCGCCCGCAGCACCGCCTGCCGGAATGCCGCGCGCTCACCCGACCGCGGCGCGTAGTGACGAAGGGTTGCGGCCGTCACCACGACGACCACGCCGAGCAGGAACAGTGCAGTCATGCGTGCAGTGTGCACCGCAGCTGGACTTGAAATACATAGCCAGCGTCGCAATACTGGCCCCTATGGCGACACGCGTGATCAGCGCGGCCACCCTGACCCGCGATCTGGGCCGGTGGCGGCACGACGACCCCGAGACCGACGGCGCCCCGCGGCGGACGTCGCGCCCGGCCTATCTCGCGCTGGCGGAGAGCATCCGGCTGCTGATCCACGACGGCCGCGCCCCGCTGGGTGTCGCGCTCCCGAGCGAGCGCGACCTGGCCACCACCCTCGGCGTCAGCCGCACCACCGTGACCTCCGCCTACTCGCTGCTGCGCGAGAACGGATACCTGATCAGCCGCCAGGGCTCCCGCAGCACGGTCGCGCTGCCCGCCACCGTCAAGCACGACGGCACCAAACCGGCGCGCAGCATCCTCGCGATGATGCCACCCGCCGAGGTGCCGACCATCGATATGACCTACGCCGCGATGTCCGCACCCCCGGAGATGAGCGAGGCGTATTCGGTTGCGCTGCAGGGTCTTCCGATCTATCTCGGCACACACGGCATGGACCCGGTCGGCGTGCTGCCGCTGCGCGAGGCGATCGCGCGCCGCTACACCGAGCGCGGGCTGCCGACCGAGCCGGACCAGATCCTGGTCACCCTCGGCGCGCAGCACGGACTGCGGCTGCTGCTCAACGTCCTCACCGCCCCGGCCGAGCGGGTGCTGATCGACCACCCCAGCTACCCGAACGCGATCGAGGCGATCCGCGATGTCGGCGCCCGGCCGGTGCCGGTTCCGCTGCGCCCGGAACAGCCCGGCGAGGGCTGGGATCTCGACGGAATCCGCAGTGCCGCAAGGCAGACCGCGGCCAGCACCGCTTACCTGGTGCCCGACTTCAACAACCCGACCGGCCTGCTGATGACCGCGGCGGGCCGGGCCGAGCTCGCCGCCATCGCCCGCGAGACCCGGATGACGGTGATCGTCGACGAGTCCATGGCCGATCTGCAGCTGGACGGCGAAACCCCGCCTCCGGCAGCGGCTTTCGCGCGCGGTCCGGAGATCGTGACGATCGGCTCGGCCTCGAAGTCGTTCTGGGGCGGCCTGCGCGTGGGCTGGGTGCGGGCGAATCAATCCCTGATCGCGAAGCTGCTCGGCACCCGTTCGACGGTCGACCTGGGCACTCCGGTGATGGATCAGCTGGCCACCACGTACCTGCTCGAACACGCGGGCACGATCCTGGACCGTCGCCGCGACCAGTTGCGCGTGCGGCGTGCGGCGCTGCTGGACGCCCTGGCCGAGGAGCTGCCCGGCTGGCAGGCGGTCACCGGCGCGGGTGGCATGTCGCTGTGGGTCCAGTTGCCCGCCCCGGTCTCGACCGCGCTCGCCGCCACGGCCCCCAACCACGGCGTATTACTCGCCGCCGGACCGCGTTTCGGCGTCCAGGGCGCATTCGAGCGGTTCATCCGCCTCCCGTTCACCCAGGAGGAATCCGATCTGCGCCTGGGCGCCAAGGCCATCGCCAGCACCTACGCCGCCCTCACCCCCCATTCCGCCGACCCCCTGACCCCCTTCACCTGCTACTGACCGCGGGCGGCGCGGTCCTACCCCAGTACGTCGTGGCGGACGATGGTTTCGTCGCGGCCGGGGCCGACGCCGATGCAGGAGATGCGGGAGCCGGACAGTTCCTCGAGACGCAGGACGTAGGCCCGGGCGTTGGCGGGGAGGTCCTCGAAGGTGCGGGCGCCGGAGATGTCCTCCCACCAGCCGGGCATCTCCTCGTAGATGGGCTTGGCGTGGTGGAATTCGGTCTGGGTGGTCGGCATCTGCTCGACCCGCTCGCCGTCGATCTCGTAGGCGACGCAGATCGGCACCCGGTCCAGGCTCGACAGCACGTCCAGCTTGGTGAGGAAGTAGTCGGTGATGCCGTTGACGCGGGTGGCGTAGCGGGCGATGACCGCGTCGAACCAGCCGGTGCGGCGGGAGCGCCCGGTGGTCACGCCGACCTCGCCGCCGGTCTTGGCCAGGTATTCGCCGGACTGGTCGAACAGTTCGGTCGGGAACGGGCCGGAGCCGACGCGGGTGGTGTACGCCTTGAGGATGCCCAGCACGGCGCCGATCCGGTTCGGCCCGATGCCCGAACCCACCGCGGCGCCACCGGAAGTCGGGTTGGACGAGGTCACGTAGGGATAGGTGCCGTGATCGACGTCGAGCAGCGTGCCCTGCGAACCCTCCAGCAGCACGGTCTCGCCGCCCTCCAGCGCCTGGTTGAGCAGCAGCCGGGTGTCGCTGATGCGGTGCTTGAATCCCTCGGCCTGGGTGAGCACCTCGTCGACCACCTGCTGCGCGTCCAGCGCGCGGCGGTTGTAGATCTTCACCAGCACCTGGTTCTTGAATTCCAGCGCGGCCTCGACCTTCTGGGTGAGGATCTTCTCGTCCAGCAGGTCGGCGATCCGGACGCCGACGCGCGCGACCTTGTCCTGATAGCAGGGGCCGATGCCGCGACCGGTGGTGCCGATCTTCTTGTTGCCCAGGAATCGTTCGGTGACCTTATCGATGGCCACGTGGTACGGCATGATCAGGTGCGCGTCGGCGGACAGCAGCAGCCGCGAGGTGTCCACCCCGCGCTCCTCGAGCCCCGCCAGTTCATCGAGCAGCACGCCCGGATCGACGACCACGCCGTTGCCGATGACATTGGTCACGCCGGGGCTCAGGATGCCCGACGGGATCAGGTGCAGGGCGAAGTTGTCGCCGTTGGGCAGCACCACGGTGTGCCCGGCGTTGTTGCCGCCCTGATAGCGGACCACCCATTGGACTCGACCGCCGAGCAGATCGGTAGCTTTGCCCTTACCTTCGTCGCCCCATTGGGCGCCGATCAGGACGATTGCCGGCATGTGGAGTCTCCTACGGTTCGACGCGCAGCATCCCCGACGCTGCAGCTACCTGCCGTTTCCGAGGCGGTGGCCGGGGGCACAGTCTAATGGATGCCGCCCCCACCCCCGGTGACCCGACCGGACACTTGTGGCCCGCAGCACACCGGAGTTTTTCGGCGCGGCAAGGCGGAGGCCGAAAACACAGCCTGCACCCACCGTGACGTACACCGGCGATCGAACCCAGCCAGCCGGAGGCGCAGGCCAACGAGCACAGCTATGGTGGCTCGGGGAAGGCGGACCAGAAAGGCCCGCCGAATGCAGCGAGGACGATGGAGTTGTCAGGTCCGAGGAGGGTGTTCCGCAGTTGAGTACTCATGTTCTCCGCTGCAACGGCGCTCCGGTGCCGATCGCACTCGCATCGCTGCCGACCACGCAGACCGCGGCGCTGCCCGACGCCGCCGAATTGGACGAGCTGCTGCCGGTGCTGGCCGCGGACAGCCTGCCGCGGCTGATCGTGCTCGGTGAGGATGCCGGGTTGGCCACGGTGCTCACCCATCTGCTGCGCACCGAGCGGCTGGGTGTCGAGATCGGTTACGTCCCAGTGGATCGCACCTATGGCTCGCGCGCCTATCAGACCGGCACGGGTTCCTCGGCGGCCAAGCGCGCCCTGGAGGGCAAGCCCACGCCGACCCCGCTGATTCGCGACGACACCGGCAAGGTGCTGGTCGGCCGTGCCACCGTCACCGGCCCGAACGGCGGGAAACTGGAGGGGGAGGCCTACGTCGACGACGTCCGGCTGTTCACGGGGAAGGTTGGGGCGCTGCATATTTCACCGACTCTGGAGATGCCGGGCGTGCGGGCCACGGTGGTGCGGGGCTTGCGCAAGCGCCGCTGGGTGGCCGGTCGCGCGGTCCAGCTGGGTTCGCCGGGCGCGCAGGTGACCCGCGACGGCATCAGCGGCGACCGGACGGTGCCGCGGTCGAGCTTCTATCGCCATCACGAGCCCTGGCTGCTGGTCCGATGAGCCGGCCGTTCAGCGCGCGGCGCATGTCGGGGGCCGTGCGCCCGAGTCCGGTGTTCCTGCTGATCGTGGTGGTCGCGGTGGCCGGGGGCGCCCTCGCGTGGGATGCCGACGTGTCGTCGACCCGGGCGAAGTTCGGCGTGTTCGTGATGGTGGTGTTCGGCTGGATCGTCAGCCTGTGCCTGCACGAGTTCGGGCATGCCTTCACCGCGTGGCGGGCCGGTGATCGCGAGGTGGAGCTGCGCGGATATCTGACGTTGAATCCGCTCAAGTACAGCCATCCGGTGCTGTCGATCGTGTTGCCGATCATCTTCATCGCGGTGGGCGGGATCGCGCTGCCCGGCGGGGCGGTCTACCTGCAGTCGGGCGGCTTCTCCGCGCGCACCCAGCGCGTCATCAGCGGCGCCGGTCCGGCGGTGAACGCCGCGTGCGCGGTGGTGCTGCTGGTGATCGTGCGGCTGTTCGGGTCGGCGACCGCGCATCCGGCGTTCTGGTTCGGGCTGAGTTTCCTTGCCTACCTGCAGATCATCGCGACGGTGCTGAATCTGATTCCGGTGCCGGGCACCGACGGCTACGGGCTGCTGGAGCCGTCGCTGAGTTATCAGACGCGGCGGTCGCTGGATCAGGTGAAGCCGTGGGGCTTCCTGCTGCTGTTCGCCGTGCTGTGGGGTGTGCCGCCGCTGCGGGACGCCTTCTACAGCCTCGTGGACGGCCTGTTCGAGCTGTCCGGGGTTCCGTGGCGGTGGTGGCGATACGGCAGCAGCCTCACCTGGTTCTGGATGTGACCACAACCGGTTCGACCGCCTGACCGCCACCACCGCCCGGACCTTCCCCCCAACTTTCCCCTCCCGGTAGGGCCGCCCGATTCGACCTCATGGAATCGAGCGGCCCACTTCGCTCGGGCGCGACCGCCCGCCCAGTAGGCCACCACACCATATGGCCTCGGGCGTCCGCCGCCTCTGCGAAGTTCCAACCGCGCCACCCCTCGTCGCGCGGTCAGTGAAAACGCTACGGGCAGACCACATCCCGCACATGAGTAGTGCACTACCCGAAGATCGAACCGCCTCCCCCACAGGCCGAATCGGACACTTCGCAGTCGGCCGCACCGGCACTCACATCCGGCCCCGGCCCGCTCGAGCCCCAGCTCGGTGGCGATCGTTTCCGGTCCGGACGCCCCTACTCCTCCGGTTTCACATAGGGATGCTCGACAGTCGGCGGCAACAACGCGATTGCCGACAGCCGCCGCACCCCGCACACCTGCATCAAATCGACCACGATGGACCGCAGTTGGGCGAAGACCACGTGCGCCGACAGCCCCGCGCCCTCGACCAGATCCTTGGTGGCCCCCTTGGCCACCCGGCGCAGCACCCGCGTCGCCTCGGCGGCATCGGGCTGGTCCCCGGGATCGGCGATCATGTACCGCCGCACCACATCCACCGCCTTGCCGAGGTCCTCCACCTCGTCGACCATGCGGGGATCGAGGATCTCGTCGTCGCGCACCAGGGTCAGCGCGCGGCGCAGCAGCACGCGGGTGTTGCGGACCGCGTTGTCGAGCGGGTCGGCGGCGGTGCGGATGGTTTCCAGCCGCCGTCGCGAATTCCAGTACAGCGGTGAGATGCGGCTGACCTCGCGGCCGCCCTCCAGGGCGCTGCGCAGCGCGTCGATCTGCGACTGGGTGCCGCGGGCGGATTGCAGTGCGAGCCTGACCTTTTCGGAGTCCTGCTCGTGCAGTCCGTCGGCGCAGTCGGTGAGCGCCCTGCCCATCACCGCGAGAATGTCGGCGGCCTGCTGACGGGCGCGCCGGACGGGGTGCAGGGGAATGGCCGCCACGACCACGATGCCGACCAAGCCGCCGATCAGGGCGTCGACCATCCGGTTGGTGCCGCCGCCGGTGTGCGGTGGCATCAGCGTCGCGACCAGCACCGCGGAGCTGGCCGCCTGCATGGGGATGATCGCGCCGCCGTCGAGGAATACCGCGATCGCCATGGCGATCGCCACCACCAGCGCGATCTGCCACGGCCCGGTGCCGACGCGGGCGATGAAGAAGTCGCCGATGCCGATGCCGACCGCGACCCCCGCGACCAGTTCGACCGAGCGCCGCAGCCGCGCGCCGAAGGACACGCCGATCGAGATGACGGCCGCCATCGGCGCGAAGAACGGCTGCGGGTGGCCGACGACGCGATGGGCGAGGAACCAGGCGAGCGCGGCGCCGACCGCGCATTGGACGATCGGCAGTGCGGACCTGCGCAGCCGCTGCCCGCCGTTGCGCAGGCGCTGCCTACCGCTGTCGCGGACGGTGTCGAGGTTGAGCGAGGTGGCGTTGGCCAATGCGGTGTGCGGCCCGCTCAGTCCAGGCCGAGTTCGGACGCGGCCCGCGGATCGCAATCCTCGAGCAGGTCCAGGCAGCGCGCGTACTCGTCGGTCTCGCCGATCACGCGGGCGGCCCGCGCCAGCGCGCCGACGCAGCGCAGGAAGCCGCGGTTGGCCTCGTGGCTCCACGGGACCGGGCCGAAACCCTTCCAGCCGTTGCGGCGCAACAGGTCCAGGCCGCGGTGGTAGCCGGTGCGCGCGAAGGCGTAGGCGGCGATCACGTCGGGGCTCACCTGGCCCGCGCCCTCGACCTCGGCGCCGTCGGCCTGCGCGCGGGCCAGCGCGTTCTCGGCGAGCTGGGCCCAGGCGATCGAGGCGGTCGGGTGGGCGGCGGCCACCTGCACGGGATCCTCGTTGTCGAGCAGGGCCTGTTCCGCGTCGGAGTTCTCGGGTAGTAGTACCGGCTGCGGTCCGAGCAGATCGCCGAAGGAGGTCATGCGGTTCATTATCTACGCCGGACGCCCCGGAACGCTCATCGGGACGGCGCAATGTGCACCGCCGCCCGGAATGCTCGTTAGGCTGACCGTCGAGTTCACTGTTGACATTGAGCGAGGGGTAGCGCGTGTCCGACCCGAACGACGATCAGAAGCCCGAACGGCAGGCACAGCCCGGGTCCGCCGGTGCCGAGCAGCGCCCTGCGCCCGACGCGCCGCCGCCCGGCCCGGCCGGATCGACCGCGGGCGGATCCGACGCGGGCAAGACTCAGCGCATATCCCGCGATCAGCTGTCCACCGATCGAATCCACCGCGAGCCCGCGGGCCCGACCGAGCCGATCGTCTCGCCCTCCGCCCAAACCCGAGCCATCCGCGTGGAACCGGCCACCGGCCAGCCGGGCGTATCACCATCCCCCCAACCACCCACCCCGCCCCGCCCGGGCGCCACACCCACACGCCCCACCGACACCCCACCCGTGCGCCCAGGCCAGAACCCCGCACCGCGCGACGCCACCACTCCTGCCTCACATCCCGGCCGAACCCCGGCCGACCACCCCGCATCGCGCGACACGGCCACCCCACCGGCACGGCCGGGCCAGAACCCCGCATCGCGCGACACCGCCACCCCACCGGCACGCTCGGGCCAGAACCCGGCCGACCAGCCCGCACCGCGCGACGCGGCCGCACCAACCGCGCGGCCAGGCCAGAACCCGGCCGATCACCCCGCACCACGCGACGCGGCCACGTCTTCGTATCCGGGCCAGAGCTCGGGTGGGTCCTCCGCGCGGCGCGACGCCGCCGATGAACCCGCACGTCCCGGGCAGAGCCCGGGCGATACCTCCGCACCCGGCGATCGCATCGCGCCCGCGCGGCCGGGTGCCTCGAGTTCGCCTGCGCCACAGCGGTTGTCGGGCGGGGCGGAGGGGGGATCGGATACCGCGTCGGCGCCCACTCGGCCGGTGCCGCAGGCCGCGGCGGACCGGGCGGCGGATTCTCCGGCGGCACCGTCCGGTTCCGGGAAGCCGGATGCCGCCGCCGACCGAGAGGGCACCGGATCGCAGGCTCCGACCGCACCGGTGCCCGCGCAGCAGGGGTCGGCAGCGAACCGTCCCGGCAGCCCGGAACGGCCCGGATCCACTCCGGCGCAAGACGACTCGAATATCCCTCGTGCGTCCGGCCCGGCGGAGCCCACCGCCGCCGACAAGCCCGGCGACGCGCAGACTCCCGCGAGCGGATCCGGTAACCCGTCTCCGACCGTCGATTCGATCAAGCGGGCCGAGGCCGCGGCGGCTTCCGGTGAGGCGCAGACCGAGGCCATCCCCAAGAGTGCCGCTCAGAAGCCCGGAAATCCTTCCGGCGCAGGGCAATCGGATACATCGAAGCAAGACGACGACGACGCGAAGACCGCCGCGATCCCGGCGATCTCGAATCCGTCCGATGCCGCCACCGCCGTGCTGCCGGTGCAGCAGCCCAGCGATCGCGATCAGCCGCGTCCCGGCGGCACGCAGCAGGGCGACCGGGTCGTACCCCCGACCGCCGGTCCGCCGCCGGTGACCCGACCGCCCGCCACCCCGCGTCCGGGCGCCGGGCCGAAGAACTCGGTGCCGCAGGGCCCCTCGGGACCGGCGCAGGCCGGGCCACCCGCCGACCAGGCGCGGTCCGGGATGGCCCGTCCGCCCGCGAAACCGCGGCAGGCCGCGAGCGCGCCCTCACCGGCCGACGCCCAGCCGACCGTCCCCGCGCAACCGCTGTCGCCGCGGCCGCCGCAGCCGCGCCAGGTCGCACCACCGCAGCACGTGCCGCCCGCAGCCCCGAATGCCCCCGCTACGCCCGCGGGCGGCCGCAACAAGCGCTGGCTGATCGTGGCCGGTGCGGCGGTCGTGGTCGTGATCGCGCTGATCGCGGCCGTGGTGGGCATCGTCGGCGGCGGCGAGGACAATTCGCCGGAGGGGCGGGTGACCGCGGCGGTCAACGACTACGCCGGCGCCCTCGACAGCGGGGACCTCGAGGAGCTGCGCGCGGCCACCTGCGGTCCGCTGCACGAGTTCTACAAGAACATCGCGCCCGACCAGTTCGCGGGTGTGTACCGCCTGTCGGTGGATCAGAAGAAGGTGCCGAAGGTCGACAGCGTCGATTCCGTCCAGATCACCGGCGACAAGGCGGTGGCGCAGGCCAGCGTCTACACCGAGGCCGACCCGGACAAGCGCATCGCGCGCACCTTCGATCTGCAGCAGACGCCGGACGGATGGAAGGTGTGCGATCCCCCGAACGCCGCCGCCGGCTGACCCCGGCATCCCGCTGCGTTGTGATATCCGTCGCGGCCTGTGACGCCGGGCCGCCCGTCGGCGATGAACATCACAGATTCCTGGTCACTGGTCCGACACGCCGGTAGCATGATCCGGATTGTCCGGGCCGAGGGGGTTTCGGCCCTACCGGGATTTACGCAGTAAGAGTTCGAGCAGGGAGCAAGGGACATGCCGGAGCTGGCACCCGAAGCGCCGGCGTCCGCATCCGTGGCGGGTCGGCATTTCCGGATCCGGGACCACTACGACGTCGGCCGGGAGAAGATCCGGGAGTTCGCCCGGGCGGTACAGAACAACCATCCGGCACACCGGTACGAGGCCGACGCCGGCAAGCTCGGCTTCGACGGCGTCATCGCCCCGCCCACCTTCGCGTCGGTGATCGGCATGACCACCACCCAGGCCCTGCTGGACACGGTGCTGTCGGAGTACGACCTGTCCCAGGTGCTGCAGACCGACCAGGTCTTCGAGATGCACCGCCCGATCGTGGCCGGGGACCGGCTCCACAGCGAGGCGGCGATCGAATCGATCCGCCGGATGCGCGGCAACGACTTCATCGCCGTCCGGGCCACGATGACCGACGAGCTGGGCCAGGTCGTGCTGGTGGGGACGACCACGATCGTGGCGCGCCTGGGCCAGGAGATCGATCCGGATATCGTGCGGCTGGTCGAGGGACTGGTGATGCACCGTCGCGCGGTCGATCACGCCGACCCCGAGGTGCTGCTCGCGATCGCCACCGAACAAGCCACCAAGATTCCCGAACTGGCCGAATCACGCAGCGGCACAACGGTTCAGACGGCACCCAGCTTCGACGACCTGCGCGTCGGCGATCAGCTGCCCGCCACCACCGTGCAGCTGACCCGCGGCGATCTGGTGAACTACGCCGGCGTCTCCGGGGACCCGAATCCGATCCACTTCAGCGACCGGGCCGCCGAGCTGGCGGGACTGCCCACGGTGGTCGCGCACGGCCTGCTGACCATGGGCCTGGGCGCGGACTTCCTCACGGCCTGGCTCGAGGATCCGACCGCGATCGAGTCCTACAGCGTGCGGTTCGCGGGCTTCGTTCCGGTCGAGCCGACGACGCCCGCCACCATCGAATTCACCGGCAGGATCAAGTCTTTGGACCCCGAGCGCCGCACCGCCACGGTCCTGCTGAGCGGAACCTCGGAGGGCAAGAAGCTGTTCGGCCGCGCCATCGCCGAGGTCCGCCTGAGCTGAGCCCGGGGAAGTTATTCGCCCAGGTCGGCATGCATCAGGTAGACGTTGTAGTCGTTCCAGGTGCTGATGGTGAAATACAGGTCCGAGCCCGAGGACCAGGGGTGGATGAAGCCGCCGTAGAGTTCGGCGTACTGGCTCACCGAGACCGTGGGGGCGCTCTCGGACCAGATGCCCTGCGGTGAATTCGCTTCGCGCACAACGATAGCGGCCTTGGCGGTGTCGAGGTAGCTCATCTGCCAGACCGCGCGCGCCGGGTCGTAGCGCACGGACAGCTCACCGGCCGGGCCGTCGACGACCGGCGTGGCCGTCCCGGCGCCGCCGACCGGGGTCCAGTTCCCGTCGCGCCAATACTGGTAGGCCGTGGTGTTGAGCACCTGGTCTTTGGGCACGCGGGCCAGCCCGACCGAACCGAGCCGGGTGTTGGGAGTGCCGAACATGTACACGTAGTCGCCCTGCGGAACCATCGCGGACACTTGGAAATTCGCCAGGCCGAAGATGTTGTCCCAGCGCGCGTGCGGGTCCTTGGTCCAGGTCTGGCCGTGGTCGTCGGAGTAGGCGATGCCGCCGTAGTTGGTGAAGAACGTGCCCGGGATGCTGTTCCACGTGCGAATCGACATATAGCTCAGGTACTGCCGCTCGCCGATGCTGAACCCCGAGGTGGGGATCGTGGTGATCTCGATATTGTCCTTCTTGCGGCTGTGCAGCACCTCCGCGGCGTGGCAGCGGCCGTCGGTCACCATGCGGTCGAACACGATGCCGCGGTCCAGATCCCGATTGCTGCTGAACGCGAGCAGATTGCTGCGCCAGTCGCCGCCCATGCCGCCGGGTGGATGGAATCCGACGCCGACGGTGTCGCCGAACGCCATGGCGATCTCGCCGGGGGCGCTCTCCCACATGATGCCCAGATCGGTGCCGTACACCTGCCACCGCTTGTCGGTGCGGTTGACCGAATGGGCCCCGGTCAGCTTCGCGACCTCGCGCACGCCGCGCACCTGCGGCCGGGCCGGGGCGGCGGTGCGGGGCGCCGCCTCGACCGGCGGATCGGCGCGCGGCGGGGGCGGCGGCACGGGATCCGGCGACGGCCCGGGCGGCAGCGCGAAGAAGAACGGCTTGGGGTTGAGCAGCAGTTCGGGCAGGCCCAGGCGGCCGAGCAGACCGGGCGGGGGCTCCGGGGCGTCGGTGAGGTCCGGGCACGGATTGGTGCACGGATCCGGCGGCAGCTCCACCGGCGTGCGGACCGGCGGACCGGCGGGCGGTTCACCCGGATCGGCCGTGATCACGGGGTACGGGACCGGCACCTCGAGGGTCTTCGGCACCAGGGACTCGTGCTTGGGGGCCGGATCGGTCGCGCACGGGCCGATTCCGGGAATCGGTGCGGCGGAATCGGATTCGGTGCCGGGCGCCGCGACAGCCGCCGGATGCTGCGTACCCACCAGCATCCCGGCACCCACGACGATCGCCCCAACGGCAGCCAGCAGCCGCACGGCCATGGTCCAACCCCTCGAATACCGTGTGTATTTGCGCGTTTCGTTCCGCCGCGGCGCGGCGGTCTCACCCGCGCCAGACACTACCCGGACGAACCGGGCAACTCGCGGCATTCGATCGCGTTGTGTCCCGCGAGTTCTCCCGCCCCGAACGCGGCGCGGCAACGGTGCGCACGACTCTCAGGAAACGCGCCTACAGTGGATCCCACCCTCGAATTCCCGCTCGGAGAACCGCATGTCCGTGGATGAACCGCTGCGGGCCGAAGCCATCCGGCACGGCCCTAGGCACCGACGGGGTGCCCGGCACCTGTTCACGATCGTCGCCGCGACCGGTCTGCTCGGCCTGTGCGCCGCCCCCGCCCTGGCCGCGCCTCGGGACGGCGCCGTGCCCCCGGGCTCCAGCGGGGCCGCGCCGAGCGCGGGCGGCTCGGGCTGGTCGGACAGCCCGCACGAGACGGTCCTGCTACCACCCTCCGGCGACGCGCAACCCGGCTATCCCTTCTACGCCACCTGCACCCAGGTCTGGGCCGAGCACGGCGGTCCGCTCTACGCGGGCCAGCGCGGCTACCGCGCCGGACTGGACACCGACGGCAACGGAGTCGCCTGCGACCTACCGCAATAACCCTGGCGCACAACCGGTTCCCCCTGCTAATCGTCGGCGGTGAAGACCAGGGTGGTCGCGCCGATTCGGATGATGTCGCCGTCGGTGAGCATGGCGCCGCTGTCGATCGGCAGGTCGTTGATGAAGATGCCGTTGGCGGAGTGCAGGTCCTTGATCAGCAGGCCGGCGCGGCTCGGCTGGATGTGCGCGTGGTAGCGGCTCACCTTGGGGTCGTCGAGCACCAGGTCGTTGTCGGTCATCCGGCCGATCTTCAAGCCGCCCTTGGCGATCGGCACCACGCGGCCGTCCGGCAGTCGCAGGCGCCCGCCCCGCGCGCTGTGCGGCGCCTCGGTGACGGTTTCGGTCATCGCGGCGGCCATCCGCTCGGCCTGCGCGATCGCCAGGGTGTTCAGCGGCTCCTGGCGCAGCACCCGCTTCTCGAGTTCGACCAGCGCCGGGCCCGGATCGATGCCGAGTTCGTCGGCGAGCACGGTGCGCACCCGGCGGCACGCGTCCAGCGCATCGGCCTGTCGCCCGGACAGGTACAGCGCGGTGATCAGCTGCGCCCACAGCGGCTCCCGCAGCGGGTGCGCATTCGTCATCGACACCAGCTCGCCGACCACCGAAGACGCCCGCCCGCAGGCGATTTCGGCATCGATGCGCGCCGAGGCGACCAGCAGCCGCTCCTCGTCCATGGCGGTGGCGAAGCTGTCGGCGAACTGCAGCCCGGCCAGATCGTCGAGCGCCTTGCCGCTCCACTCGGCCAGGGCCGCCGCGAACCGGCGGGCGGCCGCCTCGTGGTTTCCCGCGTCGGCGGCCTCGGTGCCGGAGCGGCGGGCCAGCTCGAACCGGCCCAGGTCACAACCGCTGTCGGTTACCTCGAAGCGGTAGCCCGAGGATTCGGTGCGCAGCACCGCCCCCGGATCCACCCCCGAATTACGCAGCGCCTTACGGATATTGGAGACGAAGACCTGCAGGCTGGCCTGATAGGAATCCGGCGGATCCTCGTTCCACACCATGTCGGCCAGCGCCTGGGACGACACCGCGCGGCGGCGGTTCACGATGAGGGCGGCCAGCAGCGCCCGCGGTTTCGGCCCGCCCACCGGCACGGGCACACCACCGACCAGCAACCGCACCGGTCCCAGGACCCGCACATCCAAGCTCATGGGTGTCTACCTAACACGAACCGCACTGATTGCACACTTGCTCGGCCGCTCCCGGGATCCCCCGGGGCGCAACCCACCAGTATCCGGTATCGAGCGCCCATCGTCCTGCCGAACGGCCCCGCATCGTCGGTGGATTCCGGCCAAAAGCACGCCGGAAAAAGGGATCGGGCGACGCCGGGGTCCGCTAGGCGCTGACGGACTTGCCTGCGGACTTCAGGTCGGTGCAGGCCTCGACTACGCGGTCGGCCATGGAGGTTTCGGCCTTCTTGAGGTAGCTGCGGGGGTCGTAGGTCTTCTTGTTGCCGACCTCGCCGTCGATCTTCAGCACGCCGTCGTAGTTGGTGAACATGTGCGCGGCGATCGGGCGGGTGAAGGCGTACTGGGTGTCGGTGTCGACGTTCATCTTCACCACGCCGTACTTCAGCGAGTCCTCGATCTCGGACTTCAGCGATCCGGAACCGCCGTGGAACACGAAGTCGAACGGCTTGGAGCCCTCGGACAGGCCCAGCTTGGCCGCGGCCACGCGCTGGCCCTCCGCGAGCACCTCGGGGCGCAACTTCACATTGCCCGGCTTGTACACACCGTGCACGTTGCCGAAGGTCGCGGCGAGCAGATACTTGCCGTTCTCCCCCGCGCCCAGCGCCGCGATGGTCTTCTCGAAATCCTCCGGCGAGGTGTAGAGCTTCTCGTTGATGGCGTTCTCGACGCCGTCCTCCTCGCCGCCGACGACGCCGATCTCGACCTCGAGGATGATGTTCGCGGCCGCGGTCTGCTTCAGCAGTTCCTTCGCGATCTCGAGGTTCTCGTCGATCGGGATGGCCGAACCGTCCCACATGTGCGACTGGAACAGCGGGTTCTGCCCGGCCTTGACGCGCTCCTGGGAGATCGCGATCAGCGGCCGGACGAAGGTGTCCAGCTTGTCCTTGGGGCAGTGGTCGGTGTGCAGCGCGATGGTCACGTCGTACTTCGCGGCGACCACGTGCGCGAACTCCGCCAGCGCGGTCGCGCCGACGACCATATCCTTCACCCCCTGGCCGGAGCCGAATTCGGCACCGCCGGTGGAGAACTGGATGATGCCGTCACTGCCCGCCTCGGCGAAACCGCGGATCGCCGCGTTGATCGTCTCCGACGACGTGCAGTTGATCGCGGGGAAGGCGAAGGAGTTCTCTTTGGCCCGACCGAGCATCTCGGCGTAGACCTCCGGAGTCGCGATGGGCACTGCAGGGACCTCCGTGTGTGTGCTGCGAACGACGATTCTTTGAGGAATACCCTAAGTTCTGCGGCCCCCGGGGCGGAAGGCGGGCTGTGCGATAGCGGCAGTGCCGGTACTGTGGGGGCCGTGACCTTGCTGGCCATATCCGACACCCTCGCGAGTAGCTCCGGAATCGGGGCCCTGCTCGACCCGATGCACCTGCTCACGGAGACGTGGCTGAAGAATGCGGTGCTACCGGCCATCCTGGTCATCGTCTTCATCGAAACCGGCCTGCTGTTCCCGATCCTGCCGGGCGACTCGCTGCTGTTCACCGGTGGTCTGCTGGCGGCGCAGCCGAATCCGCCGGTGTCGATCTGGGTACTGGTGCCCGCCACCGCGCTGATCGCCATCCTCGGCGACCAGAGCGGTTACTGGATCGGCCGCGCCATCGGCCCGGCGCTGTTCCACAAGCAGGACGGGCGCTTCTTCAAGCAGCGCTACGTCACCGAGACCCACGAGTTCTTCGAGAAGCACGGCCCGAAGACGATCATCCTGGGCCGCTTCGTGCCGATCGTGCGCACCTTCATGCCGGTACTCGCGGGCGTGTCGAAGATGGACTACCGCAAGTTCGTGACGTTCGACATCCTCGGCGGCATCCTGTGGGGCGGCGGCGTCACCGTCCTCGGCTATTTCCTGGGCAATGTCGCGTTCATCCGCGACCATGTCGAGGCGATCTTCCTCATCATCGTCTTCCTCTCGATTCTGCCGGGCATCATCTCGGTGGGCCGCAAGCTGCTCAATCGCGAGCCGGTCCTGGCCGACAGCGCCGCCGAATCCGAGCTCCCTGTACCGACGAACGAACCGACGCGCTGACCCTTGTCGACAACGCCGCTACCCCTCGCACTGGGCGGATTCGATCCGCTGCAGTCCGCCGGGCCGGCACTCGTCTGGACCGTTGTCATCGTCTTCGTGTTCCTCGAGTGCGCTCTCATCATCGGCCTGTTCCTGCCCGGCGATTCGATGCTGCTGACGGCCGGAATCGTGCTCGCCTCCCACACCACCGGCCACGCCCAGGTGTGGGGGCTGGCCGTGGCCACGATGATCGCCGCGATAGCCGGTAATCAGGTCGGCTACGTGATCGGCAATCGCACCGGGCACCATCTGGTCGCCCGCAAGAACGGGCGCTACATCAACGCCCGCAATCTGGCCCGGGTGTCGGAGCTGTTGCAGCGGCACGGCTTCGCGGCCGTGCTGGTGGCCCGCTGGATTCCGTGGGTGCGCACGCTGTGCCCGCTGGTCGCGGGGGCCGCCGGGATGGACCATCGCCGCTACACCATCGCCAGCTCGATCGGCGCGGTGATCTGGGCGCCGGTGCTGCTGCTGGTGGGCTATTACGCGGGCGGGTTCCTGGAGCAGGTGTCGTGGCTGATGCCGCTGGTGATCGGCACGCTGGTCGTCACCCTGATCGCGGGCACGGCGCTGGGCATCCGCCAGTACCGCATCGAGATGGCGCGCCCCGCCGAGGACTTCGACCTCGACGCGCCCCACCCGGAGGCCGACTGCGCCGTCTCCGCCGCACGCGTCCCGCAGGAGCAGCGACGAGAATAGGAGCCGCGGGCCGGTCCCGTCGTCAGCCGCGGCCGGACCATTCCGGATAGGCCCGGTCAGAGCCCCGCGGCCGTCACCAGGTGCGCGGACTCCATCAGCAGCCAGCCCGACAGCTGCACCGACAGGTCGCGCTCGGGTGTCTTGGACGAGGTCACCGAGCCGCCCGAGGTGAAGTAGGAGGCGCCCGAGGTGCCCGTGGGCAGCTCCGCGGGTTCGGTCCAGTCGTGGCCGAAGAGTGGGTCGCCCTCGACCTCCAGCCGGTGCTCCCAGGCCGCGCGGGCCGAGGCGGTGACGATCGCGGCCGCGGTGCGGCGGGCCGTGCGCTGTTCGGTGCCGTCCCCGGGCAGCATCAGCGCCACGTGCGCCAGGTAGCGGATCAGGATCCCGTTGAACAGGCCGCCGTCGCCGCCGCTCCCGCCGGTGACGACGCCGCCGGTGGTGAGGTGCTCCTCGACGGCGTGCAGCAGCCGCTGCACCCGCTCGATATGCTCGAATTTGCCGGTGTGCACGGCCAATTCGGTCTCCAGGCCCAGCACCACGCCCTGGCAGTAGCTGAACACCGGGCGCTCCAGTTCCCCCGACGGCAGGTGGATACCGTCGAAGATCAGTCCGGTGTCGGGGTCGCGCAGCGTCCTGTCCAGGAAGTCGGCGATCTCCGCGGCCCGCTCGTGCTCGCCGAGGCGGGCCAGCGCGATCGCGGCCGGTCCGTTGGCGGGCGCGTTGAAGAAGTCGGAGCCCTTGCGCCACGGCACGGCGCCGATCTGCGGCTGAAATCCGGCCGACAGATCCTTCTGCAGGGCGATGAGCCCGCCGCGAACCTCGGTGATGCCCTGGGTGCGCTCGGCACGTTCCAAAGCGATTGCCAGCCAGGCCATATCGTCGTAGTAGTTGTTGGTCCAGCCGGTGAGGTTGCGAAGGCGATGGGCGCGCGCGATGGCGGCGATGCGCTGCTTGCGGACCGGGGTCGGCTCCCGGTTGGCCGCGTCGACGGCGACGTCGATCAGATGCGCCTGCCACCAGTAGTGCCAGGTGAAGAAGGCGCGCTCCGCCGCCGTCGCCGGCCAGCCCACGACCGCCAGCTCCGCCCCCGGAACCACCCACAGCATGCGCAGATGCCGGGACACGATCGCGGATTCGGCCCGGTCGGCACGCTCCGCCCACAGCGCGGCGCCGAGCTCGGCAGCGGGCTCGGTCGGAGAGTGGGTGCGCCGGCGGTCGGACCGCGGCGCGGGCGCGTCGTCGCTCCGCGAAGTCATGGGTCAATGGTGCCAGCTCGGCACCCGATTTCGCGCCCGATTTGTTACGGAATCGACTCACTGCCGCGATGTGCCTACCCGTTGCTGTGGCATCGTCACAATGGCTGCTGCGCGAAAGCCGTGTGTGCGCTAGCGCGCGGCGGCCTCGAGCCGCGCGGCGAAACCGTCGAGCAGGCACGCCAGGCCGTACTCGAAGCTGCGGCCCGGCGCCTCGTTGTAGTCCGCGGGCCGCTCGATGCGGGCGCGCACATGCGGGAAGTCGGCGGCGATCTCGGCCGCGGCGGCCATGGCCTCGCCCAGCCGCTGTTCGGGATCGCCGCCGTCGCGGCTCAGCCGCCGTTTCAGCGAGATCGTGGCGGCGGCGCCGACCACATTGCCCAGCACGTAGGTGAACACCGCGGCCAGCGCCCGATCCGCCGCGTCGGGGGTGAATCCGGCGCGCTCGTACACGGCGAGGGACAGATCGTCGAAGCGGGACTTGCCGGGCCCGTACATGAGATAGCTCGCCATCGCCTGCACCATCCACGGATGCCGCTGCAGCACCGAGTGCATGCCGGTGGCGAGGGCCTCGGCGGCCGCGCGCCAGCCCAGCCGGTCCAGATCGGGCAGCTCGATCTCGCGCCACACCTCGTCGCCGGCCAGCCGGACGAGGTTGTCCTTGTTCTTCACGTGCCAGTACATCGCGGTGGCCGCCGCGTCGAGGCGCTTGCCGAGGCTGCGCATGTTCAGGCCGTCCAGCCCCTCGTCGTCGAGTAGTTCGATGGCGGTGCGGACGATCTGTTCCCGGGTCAGCGAATCGCGAGACATATCGCGAGGATAGTTGCACAAAGTTCAATGGATTCGGCGGTCCTCGAGGGCCTTACTATTCAGGTCTTTCGGATCCGGCGGCGTGTAGTCGAGCGGCCATGGCCCGCGAGCGCTCCCGGAATTCCGCGGGCTCCTCGATGACGAAATCGGCGTCGAGAAACGCCAGATTGAGCACCAGCCATTCGAACGAATCGATCCGGGTGATGACCCGGCACCGGTCGGCGGCCACCGCCTCGATCGTACAGTCCTGCCACTTCAGCCGGTCGGCGACGCGCTCGGCGGGGGCTTCGACGAGAACCACGGCGCGATGCCGCCCCGCCGTGAGCGCCTCGCGCAGGTATTCGGTGGCCGACTCGGCGGGCAGCGGGCGCGGGGTGAAGTGCGTGGTGCCGACCTCGAGTGCGCCGATCCGGTCGACGCGGAAGGTGCGCCAGTCGCCGCGGTCGAGGTCCCACGCCAGCAGATACCAGCGCAGATGCAGGTGGACCTGCCGATACGGTTCGACCCGGCGGTGCGAGGTGGACGTGGGCGAGGCGTAGGTGAACGCGACCCGGACGTGCCGGGCGGCCGCCGCGGCGAGACCGGTCAGCACGTCGGCGTCGAGGGCGGGCGCGATCTGGGTCGCGGCCTCGACCGTGGTGCGCACGGCGACGGCCCGGGAGCGCAGCCGTTTGGGCAGGAACTGGTCGATCTTGCCGTAGGCCCGGTCGGCCGCCGAGCCGATGCCCCCGGCGTCCGGGCCGCCGGTGGTCGCGGCCAGCAGGCCGAGGCCGACGACCGTCGCCACGGCCTCCTCGTCGTCGAAGACCATGGGCGGCAAGGTGGTTCCCGCCGTCAGGCGATAGAACCCGCCCGGGCCGGGCTGCGTGGTGACCGGGTAGCCGTACTCGCGCAGGCGCTCCACATCGCGGCGCACCGTGCGCGGGCTGATGCCCAGGCGTTCGGCCAGCTCGGCACCGCTGAAGCGGCGGCCGGTCTGCAGGTACGCCAGTAGTTCGAGCGCGCGGCGCGTGACGTCGGCCCGTTCACCCTCGGTCGTCCCCATGTACCCCATCATCCACAAGATGCGGTCATGATCTGTCCACATCTATCCCTAGCTTGGGGTATATGGCTGATATTCGTATTCGAGCCGCGCGGACGAACAACCTGCGGCGCATCGATGTCGACGTGCCCCGCGGGCAACTGGTGGTGTTCGCCGGTGTTTCGGGCTCCGGTAAGTCGTCGCTGGTCTTCGACACCATTGCCGCGGAGGCCGGGTACCAGGTGAACGAGACCTATCCCCCGTTCGTGCGCAATCGGCTACCGCGCTGGAGCCGCCCGGAGGTGGACCTGATCGAGGGGTTGTCGCCGGTGGTGGTCATCGATCAGAAGCGGCTGGGCGGCAATGCCCGGTCCACCGTCGGCACCATCACCGACGCGTATACCTATCTGCGCCTGCTGTTCTCGCGGGTGAGCGAGCCGTATGTCGGTGAGTCGAACCACTTCTCGTTCAACGACCCGGCCGGGATGTGCCCCACCTGCGCGGGCCTGGGCGAGACCCTCGCCACCGAGGTGGACCGGCTGCTCGACCTGGACAGGTCGCTGGAGGAGGGTGCGATCCTGCTGCCCGGCTTCGGCAACGGGCAGTACTGGTACCGGCAGTACGCCGATATCGGATCGTTCGATCCGCGCACGCCGCTGCGGGACTGGTCGCAGCGGGAGCGGGACGCGCTGCTGTACGGCGGCGAGGCGGCCGCGCGGCTGGGGACCCGGCCGCCGCAGGACTACGAGGGCGTCGTCGAGCGGTTCGAGCGGATCTACCTGCACACCTCCGACACCCTGTCGGACCACAAGCGAGCCGTCGTGGAGCGGTTCACCCACTCGGCGCCGTGCCCGGACTGCCGCGGCGAGCGCCTGAACGAGGCGGCGCGCACCGCCCGGGTGCTGGGCCACACCATCGTCGAGATGAGCCGGATGGAGATCGAGGATCTGGCGGGGATCGTCACCGGCGTCCGCGACCCGAACGTGGCGCCGGTGGTCGCGGCCCTGCGCGAGAAGCTCGAGGCGCTCGATTCGATCGGCCTCGGCTATCTGTCGCTGGCCCGGCCCACGACGACGCTGTCCGGCGGCGAATCCCAGCGCATCAAGACGGTCCGGCATCTCGGCAGCAGCCTGACCGAGATGCTCTACGTCTTCGACGAGCCGACCGTGGGCCTGCACCCCCACGACGTGGCACCCATGACCGCACTGCTGAAATCGTTGCGGGACAAGGGAAATTCGGTGCTGGTGGTCGAGCACGACCCGGATGTGATGCGGGCGGCCGACCACATCGTGGAGATCGGCCCGGCCGCGGGCGACGACGGCGGCCGGGTGGTGTTCGAAGGGACCTTCGACGCCCTGCTCTCGGCCGATACACCGACCGGGCTCGGGCTGCGGGCCCGGCGCACCGCCCGCACCCCGCGGGTGCCCGCGGGCAAGCTGCGGATCGAGAACGCCACCCGCAACAACCTGCGGGACGTGTCCGTGGACGTTCCGACCGGCGTGCTCACCGCCCTCACCGGGGTCGCGGGTTCGGGTAAGTCGAGCCTGGTCGCCGAGCTGATCGAGCAGCATCCGGCCACCGTGGTGGACCAGCGGCCGGTCACCACGAACCGGCGCTCGACCACGCTCACCTACACCGGTATCGCCCCGGCGATCCGCAAGCTGTTCGCCCAGCGCAACGGTGTGAGCGCGGGGCTGTTCAGCGCCAATTCCGCCGGGGCGTGCCCGGTGTGCAAGGGCGCGGGCGTGATCTACACCGATCTGGCGTTCATGGACGGGCAGGAGGTGGTGTGCGAGGCGTGCGGTGGCCGCAGGTTCACCGACGAGGTGCTCGGCTACACCGTCGACGGGCTGTCCATCGCCGATATCGACGATCTCACCGTCGCGGAGGCGACCCGGCGGCTGCCGGTACCGGCGATCGACCGCGCGCTGCGCCACCTGGACGAGGTGGGCCTGGGCTACCTGCGGCTCGGCCAGTCGCTGAGCACCCTGTCCGGCGGCGAATGCCAGCGCCTGAAGATCGCCAGGGAACTCGCCCGCCCCGACCAGCACACCCTGTACGTTCTCGACGAGCCCACCACCGGCCTGCACCTGTCGGATATCGACACCCTGCTCGAGGTGCTGAATCGCTTGGTGGACAAGGGAAATACCCTGGTCGTGATCGAACACAACGTGGACGTGATCAGGGCCGCCGACTGGGTGATCGACCTGGGCCCGGGCCCGGGCCGCCACGGTGGACGGGTGCTGTGCGAGGGCACGCCGAACCGGATCACGGGCTGCGCCGAGTCCAAAACGGCCGCGGCACTGCGGGTATCGGTGAGCTAGCCGCATCAGCTCCGGCGTGCTCGCGGGTGGAAGCGCAGGCGGAGGCCGGTTGGCTTGAGGGTCAGGGTTTCTCGGACGTCGAGGTGGTAGGTCGGGTCGGGCTCGAGGTCGAAACGGTGGAGGATGGTGGCCAGGGTGACGGCGATTTCGTGGTGGGCGAACTGGCGGCCGATGCAGGCCCGCGGGCCGGTGCCGAAGGGCTTGTAGGTGCGCGGGGGCAGGGTGCGGAGGTTGTCGGGGAGGAAGCGGTCGGGGTTGAACTCGTCGGCGTCGGCACCCCAGGCCGGGTCGCGGTGCGCGGCCTGCAGGAGGACCAGGACCCAGTCCTTCTGCCGGAACCGGTACCGGCCGTCGCACAGCGTGGTGTCCTGTTTCGCGCGCCGGAAATAGCCGGGCGCGGTGGGCCACAGCCGCAGTGTCTCGTCGACGGCGCGCCGCAGGGAGCGCAGCTTGGCGATGTCCTCGAACCCGATCTCGGGGAATTTCGCTGTGGGCCACCGCTGGTCGAGTTCGGCGCGAATGCCGTCGGCGAAACGGGGGTGGACGGCCAGATAGTGCAGCGCGAAGGCGATGGTGTTGGCGGAGGTCTCGCTGCCCGCGATGAGGAAGGTCAGGATCTGATTGCGGATGTTGGTGGTGTCCAGGCCCGTCCCGGTCTCCGGGTCCACGCCGTCGAGCATGAGATCGAGGATGTCGCGAGTATCCCTGTGCGGCTGCGCCTTCCGGGCCTCGATGATGGCGTCGACGACCTCGTGTGCCTGCGCGAGGTCCGCCCGATGCCGCCGATACTCGGCCCGGCGGAAGATCCGCTCGAACCAGGGCAGCACATCGGTGCGGCGGTTGGCGTAGGTCAGCTCCCGAACCATGGCCGCCACGAACGGATTTCGCTGCGCATCGGCCGGGGAACCGAACGAGTGGGAGAATCCCGCCCGCGACATGATCTCGAAGGTGAGGGCGTTCGCCCGGTCCGGAATATCGATCCAGTCCGAGGTCCGAGCCCAGGTGTCGGTCAGCTCCCGCACGGCCCCGACGATCGTGGCGTGATAGTCGGCCATCGCGCCCTTGGTGAACGCCGGCGCCAGAATGTGATGTGCCTTGGCCCAGTTCGGCTCTCGATTGAACGCCGTGAACAGGCCGTCGCCCGTGAGCGGCCGCAACTTCATCAGCGAGTGGCCGATGTGCTTCTCCCACAGCTGCTCGTTGTTGACCTCCTCGATCGCCCCCGCCCCGGTGACGATCGTCGCGGGATAGCCGAACAGCTTCTGCTCGAAGACCGGCCCCAGCTCCCGCCCCTGCCGCGCGAGCCGCTGGCAGGGCTTGGCGAAGTCGGTCGTCAGCACATCCCCCAGCAGCGGCAGGCGGTAGGGCGGATGCGGCAGCGACCGCGGCACTGTCGTCGAAAGCTCTGTCATAGCGTTTCCCCTGTTCACCGGGCCGGTTCGGGCGTGGTGTCGATGGCGGTATCGGGCGGATGGTTCGCGACGAACCGGCAGGCCGCGGGCCACCACGCGGCGAGCCGCACCAGTTCCGCGACCTCCTCGCCCAGCGTGGCAGGCGCGGAGGAGAGCGGCATCTCGGTGACGTCACCCGGCGATTCGGCGCGCCCGGCCCGCAGCCGCGCGGCGTAGGCCAGCTGCAGCGCATGGCCCGCGGAATCCGTCGCCGTCCGCGGAACACGTTCGACGGCAACGAATCTCGCGAGTGCGGACGGATCCGTCTCGCGGAGATACGGGCGCAGCTCCAGCATGGCGTCGCGAATCTCGACGGTGGTGCGATGCAGCCGCAGGACGGTGACCCGGCGCGTCGGCGCACCGTCGTCGAGCGGCAGCCGGCTGTCGGGGAACAGCGCCGTCATCGACCGCCACAGCGGTTGCAGCCGGCGCCACCGGCGGCTGGTCGCATCCACGCCGAGGACCTCGCCGAGCGATTTGATCAGCGGGGCGGCGGCGACGATCCCGATGATGGTGGCGATCCAGAAGAAGTTCCGCGAATTCGTCTGCAGCCGATACTCGACGGAATCGGCGATGCCCAGTTCCTGCAGCACCGCGAGGATCAGCGCGACAGCCGTCGTCACCCCGATCGCGGCGCCCGCCACCGCGATGCCGGTCAGCACCGCCCGCTCGCCCGCGGTGCTGCCGGGCTGCCGGAACTCCGCCCAGCAGCGCCGGATCATCCGGACGGCGAGGTACAGCGGCAGCACCGCGAACGCCACCCAGACCAGCACCTCCGCGAGGCCACCGGACACCTCGACGGGCAGCCCTTCCCGCCGCGCCCGCGACCCCGCCACCAGCATGGCCGCCGACAGCAGTCCGGCCATGGCGTAGTAGCCGAACTGCCGGCGCCGCACGATCACCGGGTTCTTCCCGGAGAGCAGGTCGATCACACACAGGAACGGCCCGATCGAACCCACGATGGTGCACAGCGACAGCTGCTGGACGGCGGTCACCGTCACCGGAAGCGTTGCGGCGACGGCCTTTTGGACCACGTCCTCGCGCAACAGCTGGGTCGCGGCGATGACCGTGAGCGTGGTGTTGAGGTACTGCTCGGCGGCACTGCCGTTGAACCAGCGCCAGCGGGCCGCCACCACGCATACCAGCGCACCGATGAGCGGCCACGCGATCGCCGCCGAGACCGACGACGTCACTGCTGCCTGAACAGGACGTTGCGCAGGTTCTGCCGCCGGGCGCCCGGGACCGAGGAGACCATGACCATGCTGGCGAACAGTTCCGCCTCGCGCTCCATCCCGTTCCCGTAGCCCGAGCGGCCGAGCACCGCGCGCACGGCGGCGGGATCGATATCGGGCAGCAGGCTGCGCAGCGCCGCGTCGCCGGGTGGGCCGTCCGCGGCGGCGGGATAGGCGCGGTCGTGACCGAGCACCATGTGGCCCACCTCGTGGCACACGATCTGGTCGATGTGATACTCCGAGGTCCCGCCCTCGTAGACGATGATGTCGTCGTGTTCGCGCAGCAACCACAGGCCGCAGGGACTCTCGACCACGCCGAGCACATCGATCGGAACCAGGGTGATCGGGCGGCCGCGCAGCGCGGCAACGTGCTCGACGAACCGGTCGCGGTCCCAGGGATCCGGAATCGGCAACTGCTCGAGCGCCTTCCTGATTCGCCTGGCCGATGTTCCCATTACGGTCCGTTCCGCGCCTGTCCCTCGTCTGCCGGTCGGCGCCGGAGGCCCTGCGCGTCGACCGGGGGCAGGTTCTCCAGCTCCCGGGCCCGGTCGACGATCGAGGCAATACTGGACAGCGTGCGCGGGGTCAGACCCGACGCGCGCAGTGCCAGATTCCGCACGCCCGCATCCTTCATAGCCTGAAGCAGGCTCAACTGCGAGTCGAGCGCCTCGTCCGTGGCGGTGTCGAGCAGGTAGGACGCGGGGACGCCGAAGAACCGGGCGATCGCCCGCAGGTGCGCGACGGTGGGGTTGGTCTTCAATCCCGAGCGCAGCTGCCACAGGTACGCCGGGCTGATCGATGTCCCGGTCGCGCTCGTGATCGCCTCTGCCGCAGCGGCATTCGACAACGGCGGCTCCGACGGCCTGTGCATCACCTCGAACAGCCGATTGATCTTGTCGGCCAGCTCGGTCGGCGCCCCCGCGGGGCTGCCGGCGAGTGCCTGCTCGTCTTCCACGGCCCCTCCGTCCCGAGTAGCGGCAGCTTCGACCACAGTACATCACAGCCCCATTGACATATACCAACGTACATGGGACGGTCTGTGTCTACGTAAGTACACGTAGGCCTCGTCCGGTGTGCACTGGCGCGAAGGGGGAGTCAGTGCGCACCGGCTCGAGTAATTCCCCCGATCCGCCTCGCGCATCGGCGCGGCATGCTCGACGCATGCGGAATCGACAGAATGCGGACCCGGGCACCCGGCAGCGCCCGATCGCGGCGCCGCTGCGACTCGCGATCGCCGCCGCCCTCGCGGTGGGGGCCGCGGTGCTCGGCGCGTGCACCGGCGCGCCGAATCGGGAGGCCGAGGCGCGGGAGCTGGAAACGGCCGTGCGGGCGATGCCCGGGGTGACCAGCGCCTATGTGAACTACAGCAACGACATCACCCAGGGCGTCGCCACCTCCGTCTCCGCGGACATGCACGACGCCACCATCGACCAGATCGAAGCCGTCGCGGCGCGGGTCGCCGACAGCCACCGGCAGGACTTCGACGAGTACAAGCGGTCGGCGAGTTTCTACGTCGGCGGCGGCACGGTCGAGCATCGCACCGACCGGCCGGACCGCCACACCTTCGTCTCTCCGGCACTGGTCGCCGCGGACGCGCGGGCGGTGCGGCAGCTCGGATCCGCGCTGCCGCCCCCGGCCGCCGAGCGCCGGATCGATTGGGCGCGAACCGATCTCGGAACCGAACTGACGCTGCGCGAGACCGCGGGCGACTCGGCGCTGGGCGTCGTCCGATCCGTCATCGGCGAGCAACCGGTGCCGGTACGGGTCTTCCCCGCGATGCGCACCGATATCGCCTGGAAGGTCGATTTCCCGTTCGGCGCCGAGGACGAGGCCCGCGTGCGCGCGATCCTCGCGCGGTCGCCGCTGCCCGTCCGCAGCGTGGACGTCACGGCGGGCCACCTGGCGCGGATGACGGTCGCGACCCCGGACCCCGCCGAGGCCCGCACCGCACTGGCCGCGCTGATCGACCTCGTCGCACCGGCTCCCGGCCATCCGCTGCTGGTCGAATGGGAGCAGCCCCGCCCGTCGAATTCCGGCGAGCTGAAGTTCAAAGGCAGCGTCCACGTCGGCGGCTGCTCGTACAGCGCCCGTTCCGCCGGGGAGCGCGAGCCCGAGAATTACTACACCGCCGAGGCCGTCGCGCTGCAGCGGCACCTGCGCGACACCTACGACACGTGCCCGCGGTGAGGCCTACCAGGCCCGGGTGAGGTCGGCGTGCTGCCGGATCCAGGAGTGCATGGCGATGCCCGCGGCGACACCCGCGTTGATGCTGCGGGTGGAGCCGAACTGGGCGATGGAGACGGTCATGATCGCGGCCTGTTTGGCCTGGTCGGTGACGCCCGGCCCCTCCTGGCCGAACAGCAGCAGGCAGTTGCGGGGCAGGCGGGCGGTCTCCAGGGGGATCGAGCCGGGAACGTTGTCGACGGCCACGACCGCCAATTCCTCCTGGTCGGCGAATTCCAGCAGGGTCGCGACGTCCGGGTGGTGGACGATGTGCTGATAGCGGTCGGTGACCATGGCGCCGCGGCGATTCCAGCGACGGCGGCCCACGATGTGCACCGCCGCGGCGGCGAAGGCATTGGCGGTGCGCACCACGGTGCCGATATTGGCGTCGTGCCCGAAATTCTCGATGGCGACATGAAAAGGGTGCCGGCGCCGGTCGATATCGGCGACGATCGCCTCCCGCGTCCAATACCGGTACGCGTCGACGACATTGCGGCGATCGCCGTGCGCGACCAGTTCCGGATCCAGGCGCGGATCATCCGGCGGTGGCGTGCCGAACTCCTCGGCCCACGGGCCCACGCCGTGTGGATGGTCTCCCCATTCGGTGGGACCGGCGGGGACCGGATCATCCGGATCGGCCGACCCGTTCTCCCGCCCCGCCTCGTCCTCGCGGTCCGTACGCCCTCGGCCGACGCCTACGCGCCCCGAGACACCATCTTCGCGCCACTGCACACCGTCATCGTGCCGCACGGTCCCGTCGTCACCGCGCACAGTCCCGCCGTCGCGGCGCACGATCACGCGCTCACCACACTGCCCGCCCTCGTGGTGGTCAGGTCGTCGTCGAGGTTCCGATGAGAACCGCGATGAAGACGACGTAGCCGACCAGCATGAGCAGGCCGAGCAGCGTCAGGACCGTTGTGATGATGCCGAGGACGTAGCCGACCTGCGCGTTGGAGCGCCCGCCGTACATACCGCCGGAGTTGTCGATCTCGGTGAGTACGCGGCGGCCCATCACCCAGGCGAACGGCCCCACCAGACCGCACAGCAGGCTGACGATCCCGAGTATGAGGATGGTGGTGGCCTGGGGATGCTCCGGCGGCGGATACGGCCCATAGCCGTAGCCGTACTGCGGCGGCGGGTAATTCACCCGGGTCATCGTAACCGTGCGCCCGGGTCGGCGGACGCCATCGATATCCCGGGCAGCGCCCCCGTGGCGCCCGATCACCGCGCCGCGCGATGATCGATGGCGACAGCCCGGTGTAGCTGGCCACACCACCGATTCGGTGGGTCGCTCCCTCGAATCCGGCCGGGCCCGCGACCAGCATGGAGCTATGACCGAGACCTTCGCCGAACCGACCCTCGTGCTCGAGCGCCCCGACCGGCCGCCGCTGACCGCCGGCCGGGTGGCCCGCGCCGTTCTGCGCGCGCCGATCGAGGCCCGGACCTGGAAGGAACTGGCCTATCTGATCGTGGCCTTCGTGCTCGGCGGCGTCGCGATCATGTACCTGTTCTTCGCCTACGGCGCCGCCCTGTACCTGTCCATCGCCCTGATCGGCATTCCGCTGCTGGCACTGGTGCTGCTGGGCGGGCGGATCTGGGGACGCCTCTACCGGCCCCTCGGCGCGGCGCTGCTCGATACGCCGATGCCCGCGCCGCCGGATTTCGACCCGCGCCCCGGCTTCTTCGGCTGGCTGCGCAGCGCCTTCACCGACCGGACCTCGTGGCGGGCGCTGGCATTCCTGATCGCGGAGGTCGCACTGGGGCTGTTCGCCGGATACGTCGTGCTGGTGGTCATCGCGATGACCGTGTTCACCGCGATCTCGCCCATCCCGTGGGCGATCTTCCATCCGATCAACGTCGACGACCAAGGGCGCGAACACCATTCGCTGTTCCAATTCGGCGACTTCTACGTCGACACCTGGCCGCGCGCGCTCGGCATGGCCGCGATCGGTATCGTGCTCTGCTTCGCGCTGCCCTGGCTGGTGCGCGGCGTGACCTGGCTACACCGGCTGCTGTCGCTGGCCCTGCTGACGCCGACCGCCCGCGATCGCCGGATGGTGGAGCTGCAGGAGAGCCGCAAGGTCGCCGTGGAGGATTCGGCCGCCACGCTGCGCCGCATGGAACGGGACCTGCACGACGGCACCCAGGCCCGGCTGGTCACCATCGCCATGGCGCTCGGCCGCGCCGAGGAGCGCATCGCCGCCGGGGGCGACGCCCGGGATCTGATCGCCGACGCGCACGCCAGCTCCAAGGAGGCCCTCGCCGAGCTGCGGGAACTGGTGCGCGGCATACATCCGCCCGCCCTGGAACTGGGCCTGGAGCCGGCGCTGGAGACGCTGGCCGCCCGCTGCGCCGTGCCGGTGGAGCTGCGGGTGCACCTGCCGCAGCGGCCCAATCCGGCCATCGAGGCGATCGCGTACTTCTCGGTCGCCGAACTGCTCACCAATGTGGTGAAGCATTCCGGCGCGACCGCCGCCTGGGTGTCGGTGCTGCCCTCCGGCGGGCACAGCATCGCCGTGAGCGTGCGCGACAACGGACACGGCGGCGCCCGGCAGCCGGCCGTGCCGACCGGGGAAACCGTTGTCAGCGGCGGGCTTTCGGGCCTGGCCGCGCGAGCCCGCGCGGTCGACGGAACGCTGACGGTCGACAGTCCGGCCGGGGGACCCACGATCGTCACGATCACCCTGCCCGTCGAGGGGCCACAGTGAGTGAGCGGGCGCTGCGCATCGTCATTGCCGAGGACAGCGCGATTCTCCGCAACGGCCTGGCCGGGCTGCTTGCCGACCGGGGCCATGAGGTGGTCGAAATGGTCGGCGACGCAACGCGTTTGAGCGAGGTCGTCGCCGAGCACCGGCCGGACGTCGCGGTGGTGGACGTGCGGATGCCACCGTCGTTCACCGATGAGGGACTGCTGGCCGCCATCGAACTGCGGCGCAAATTCCCCGACGTCGGCGTGCTGGTGTTCTCGCAGTGGGTCGAGACCCGCTATGCCACCGAACTTCTCGCGGGCGGCGCGAGCGGGGTCGGCTACCTGCTCAAGGACCGGGTGGCCGATGTGCGCGAATTCGTCGACGCCCTGCAGCGGGTCGCCACCGGCGGTACCGCCCTGGACCCGGAGGTGGTGAGCCAGTTGATGGGCGCCGCACGCCAACAGGATTCGCTGGCCCGGCTCACCCCGCGCGAGCGCGAGGTGCTGGAGCTGATGGCGCAGGGGCTGACCAACGCGGGCATCGCGCAGTCGCTGACCGTCACCGAGCGCGCGGTCGAGAAGCACATCGGCAACATCTTCCTGAAGCTGGAGCTGCCGCCGTCGGATACGCATCACCGCAGGGTGCTGGCGGTGCTCCGCCTGCGCGGATGATTGTGTGACATGCCCCACACGGCGGGTACTCCGAACCTATCCTGGAGGTCCCGGAGCCGCGGTGGAGGCACTCATGAATCACGTGCGCATACTCCGCATCGTGCTCGGCGCGACCGCCGGGTACCTGGTCGTCCTCGCCGTCTGGCTGGGCTGGATCGTGCATCACACCCCGCCGGGAACGGTGCCGTACCAGATCGTGGCGCTGGTCGGGCTGTTCGGGTCCTGCCTGGGCCTCGGGATGGTGCTGGCCCAGCGCCCCTCGCGCGCCGACCGCCGCCTGCTGCGCCACGGCCTGGAGGGCTGGGCGACCATCGAGGGCGTGCACCCGCTCGAGCGCACCGACCACCACACCGAACTCACCGAACTGGACCTCGAGCTCAACGTCCCGGGCTCGGAAACCTACCGCGGCACCATCGTTTTCGACGTCACCCCCGTCGACCAGCCGAGAATCCATGTCGGCGAGACGATTTCGATCCGGGTGGATCCGGCGGACCGCGACCGCATCATCCTGTGCCTGTAGGCCGTACGTTTCCCGGCATGCTTTCGGCCAGGCAAGGTTGGTTCGCGTGCACTCGCGGATCGGTCAGAAAGTATTGCGCGGCAGCGTAGGTCGAGAGGATGACGGCCTCCGAGACCCGGCGGGAGCGATCGCCGCGGGCGAACAGGCGGCGCAGCACGATCAGGCCGTCGGAGACGGTGAACAGCAGGGCACCCAGGCCGAGGCGACTGCGCGGGTCGCGGTCCGGGAGATTCGTCCCCGCAACGGTTTTCGCGGCCGGGGCCAGGCCCGGGTCGGAGGCGAGGACCGCGGCGGTGCCGAGGGTGGCGCCGTAGGACGACAGCGGCACAGCGAGTTTCGGCGCCCGAGCCCGCAGTAACGCACCCGCGCCCAGCCATGCCGCCACCCGCGGCAGCGCGATCGCGGGCCGCGGCCGCGCGCCCCGGCGCCACCACAGCGCGGAGTATCCGGCCTGCATCACCGCGAAAGCCGAAGCGCCCGCGACCAATCGGCGGTCGTCGTCCGGATCGATCAGCAGCACGTCGCCGACGGTCGCGGCGCCGAGCGCACCCAGCAGCACGCGGCGATCGGCCGCGGCGAGATCCCCGCCGCCGTGCAGCACATCGGCGGCCAGCAGCGGCATGAGCAAAGGCTTCGTGGCCCACTGCCATCGGTCCCGTCCGGTCGCCGCGGCGTAGACGGTGGCGGCGGCGGCCGCGACGTAGGCCGCGCGAAATGGTCTCGCCATATCAGAAACTGGGCTCGATCGGCTTGGGCGGGAGCGTGACGACCTGCCCCGCGTAGCTGAGACCGGCGCCGAAACCGAGCACCAGGGCCAGCTGGCCGCCCTTCGCCTTGCCGGTCACCAGCATCTCCTCCATCGCCAGCGGAATGGACGCCGCCGAGGTGTTGCCGGTGTTCTCGATATCTCCGGCCATCGGAATGTCCTCCGCCAAGCCGAGATTCTTCTTCATCAGCTCGTTGATGCGGGCGTTGGCCTGGTGCGGGATGAACACCTCGATGTCCTCCTTGGCGACACCGGCCAGTTCCAGCGCGCTCGACAGCGCCCGGGGCAGCGTCACCGCGGCCCAGCGGAACACCCGCGGCCCCTCCATCCGCAGCGACATCCGGCCCACCGGCTGCAGGGCCGGGTCGGTGCCCTGCAGCGCCTGCGCCTTGTTCATGAACTCCAGGAAGTCGACGTCCTGCGCGATCGCCCCGGCGTTCTCGCCGTCGCTGCCCCACACCGTCGGCGAGATGCCGTTCTCCTCGCTGGGCCCGACCACGACCGCGCCCGCGCCGTCGCCGAAGATCATCGCGGTGCCGCGGTCGGTGGGGTCCAGCCCGACCGTCATCGTCTCCGCGCCGATCACCAGCACGTATTCGGCCGATCCGGCCCGGATCATGTCGGCGGCCACGCTCAGGCCATAGCCGAACCCGCCGCAGCCGGAGGTCAGGTCGAAGGCCGGAATGCCGTTCATCCCCAGGTCGTAGGCGACCGAGGGCGCGCCGTGCGGCGTCAGCTTCAGCCAGCTCGAGGTCGCGAGCACCAGCGTGCCGATCTTCGAGCGATCCACGCCGCTGTTGACGATCGCCCGCTCGCCCGCGGCCACCGCCATCGTCTGCAGCGTCTCGTCGCCGCTGATCCAGCGCCGGTTGCGGATGCCGGTGCGCTCGTAGATCCACTCCGGGGTGGAGTCGAGCACCTCGCACACCTCGGCGTTGCTGACGATGCGCCGCGGTCGGTAGGCACCGATGCCGAGCATCGCGACGTTCTCGCGACCCCTGTTGACTGCGATGCTCATCCGAGCGCCAGATCCTTCAGCCCGAGAATCGACCGGTACTCCAGGCCCTCGTCGGCGATCACCTTGTCCGCGCCGGTCTCCCGGTCGACGACGGTGGCCACGCCGACCACGGTCGCCCCCGCGTCACGCAGCGCGCGCACCGCGGTGAGCGGCGAATTTCCCGTCGTGGTGGTGTCCTCGACCACCAGCACCCGCTTCCCCGCCACGTCCGGACCCTCGATCTGGCGCTGCATGCCGTGCGTCTTGGCGGCCTTGCGCACCACGAACGCGTCCAGCGGGCGGCCCGGCGCGTGCAGCATCGCCAGGGCGACCGGGTCGGCGCCCATGGTGAGCCCGCCGACGGCGTCGAACTCCCAGTCGGACACCAGCTCGCGCAGCAGCGTGCCGATCAGCGGACCGGCCTGGTGCTGCAGGGTTGCCCGCCGCAGGTCGACGTAGTAATCGGCTTCCTTGCCCGACGACAGGATGACCCTGCCGTGCACGACGGCGAGCTCGCGCACGAGCTCCGCCAATCTGTCTCGGTCCGTCGTGGACTCGATCATGTATTTACGTCCTTCCGCGTGCGTTGAACATGCCTCGGTTGAGGCGGACCTGCACGGACCTCGGAATCAGCCCGGCGACCGCCGTCAGCGCTTTGTACTGCACACCGGGCACGCTGATCACCCGGCCCTTCTCCAGGTCGTGCATCGAACCGGCCACGACCTGATCCACACTCAGCCACATCGGTTTCGGCAGCGAGGACATTTCGATCCCGGCTCGCCGATGGAATTCGGTGCGCACGAAGCCCGGACACAGCGCCTGCACCCGGACCCCGGTTCCGGCCAGTCCGCCGGCCAGTCCTTCGGTCAAGGATATGACGTAGGCCTTGGAGGCCGAATAGGTCGAACCGCGTCCGGGCACCAGGCCCGCGACGCTGGCCACGTTCACCACCGAGCCCTTGGCCGCGGCGATCATCGACGGCAGCGCCGCCCGGGTCAGCTGCACCACCGCGGTGACGTTGACGTCCAGCTGCGCCTGCAGGCGCGCCGGATCGACGGACCAGAACTCGCCGGACAGGCCGAATCCCGCGTTGTTGACCAGGAATTCGACCCCCTTGTCGAGGCGGGCCGCGACGCGCTCGCGGTCGGCGCCGTCGGCCAGGTCGGCAGGCAGGATCTCCGACCGGGTGTCGAAGCGCCGCCGCAGCTCCTCCGACAGCGCGGTGAGTCGCTGCTCGTCCCGCGCCACCAGCACCAGGTCGTAGCCGAGCGAGGCCAGGCGCTCGGCATAGCCCGCTCCGATTCCGGAGGTGGGACCTGTGATCAGGGCGACGGGACGAGTGGCGCCGGGCAGACGCGAAGCGGCAGAGGTATCGCTCATGCCGCCATCATCCCGCACCCGTCATCGGGGTGCGGGACCCTGATACGGGCGGAACCCGGGATGGAAGGGCCCGCCCGGGCGATCGGGGAGTTCCTCGCGGGTGCGGTCCTCGCGCCACTCGTCCTCGACGAAATCGTCGTCGAAATCGGCTGCGGGAGAATCGGAGTCGTCGTCCTCCGGTAGCTCCTCGGCCGGCGGCCAGTCGCGCCGGATGCGCTGGCGCGGATCGGGCACGACGGCCAGCTGCGGGCGGCGCGGCGGTTCCGGCTCGGTCTCGCCCGCGATGTCCTTGACCAGCGGGGCGAAATCGGCGTCGTCGTCCTCGTACTCGTAGCGGCGGTCGTCGTCGACGGGCTGCGTATCGTCGAGGCGGCGCCCCGCACGATCGCGGTCCTCGTCATAGGCGCGGCCCTTGCCATAACCGCCCAGGTCGCCGTCACGGGAACCGTCGTCGTAAGGGCGTTCCTCGCCGTACGCCCGGTCACCGCCGTACGAATCGTCGTCGTACGCACGGCCCTTGTCATACGCGCGGTCACCGCCGTACGGACCGTCCTCGTCGCGATCCTTGCCATAGCCGCGGTCACCGCCGTACGAACCGTCTTCGTCGTACCCGCGGCCCATGCCATACGCCCGGTCGCTGTCGTACGGACCGTCCTCGTCGCGATCCTTGCCATACGCGCGGTCACCGCCGTACGGACCGTCTTCGTCGTAAGAGCCGTCGCCCGCGCGATCGTCGTCGTAGGCGCGGTCGCGGTACCGCGGGTCGTCGTCGAAATGCGGATTCGGGTAGGCCGCAGCCCGCTCCGGGTAGTCGTCCTCCTCCGGCTCCGAGCCCCGCGACCGCGGGCGGGGACGGCCGGGATCGTGCAGATCGCTCTCGCGGCGGCCCGCATCGGCGCCACCGGCGACCGGGGGCAGCACGTGCAGCAGGCCCGACAGCCGCAGCACCGCGTCGATGGCACCCTCCCAGTCCCGCGCGGCGGTGCCGACCGGCAGCATGCCCAGGGTCCAGTTGCCCTCGCTCCACAGCTGCTGCACCGAATCGGGCAGCGACTCGATGAAGGCGACCATGCGCTGATCGACGGCGTGGCGGGCGATATCGGGATTGGTCGCGAACACCACGCGGTCACCGATCGCGCCGAGCAGCTCCAGATCGGCGTCCTTGGGCGGCGAGGCCGTCTTCAGGCGCAGGTCGATATCGATATCGGAGCCGATCTGGCGGCGCACCGCGACGAGCGTCGCCGCGTCCTCCAGATCGAACAGCACGAACTTCTCGCCCTTGCGGTTGCCCGAGACCACGTCCACCGCGGAGAGGTAGCCGAGTTTGGCCATGGCACCGCGGCGCCAGTTGGACGCCAGCGACGGTTCGACGGATACGTAGGTGTAGCCCTGCGACTTTGCCCAGACCTGCCGCACATGACCGGTCCGCTGCCGCTGGAGCCGATCGAAATACAGCAGCACGATCGCACCCACCAGTGCGATCGCTGCAAGCCCGAACCAGATTGCTGCGGTCATCGCTGTCGAGTCTAGTTGGCGCATGCGTGCCACGGTGGGTGCACGCCGGTGCGTGGCGGGTTGACGCGTCCCACGACGGCACGGACGGCGTTTATCGCGGCGGCGTGACCGAGGTGCTGATGATGATCTTGGCCAGGATCGAGGCGTCGGGGGCCTTGTCGCCCTGCACCACCACCATATCGCCGGGGTGCAGGTCGGTGACCGCGCTCGACCCCGCCGCGATGACCTGGGTCTGCGCATCGGTGTGCACCGTGACCGTCGTGCCCATCAGCGATTCGATGGTGAGGGTGGAGCCGTCGTTGGTGCTGATCGTGCCCATGGTGGCGCCGATGTCATCGATATCGCCGAGCCCGGGCAGCGGCGGCAGTCCCGGTTGCTGGCTGCCGGACGGATTCGGCGGGACCACCGGAATGCGCGACGGCGTCGACCGGGTGCCGCTGCTGCCCGCCGTCGTGCTGGCGGAATCGTCTCCGGCCAGGAACATTCCCGCGGCGATGCCGCCCAGCACCACCAGGACGAAGATGGCCGCGGTGAGCGCGATCCACAGCCCCGTCCGGCTGCGGCGCGGCGGTTCACCCGGCGGGCCGGTCGGACCGATCGGCTGGGTGGGGCCGCCGGGCGGCGCACCGGCCCCAGCGACGCCCTGCTGGTCGTACCCCGCCGGGTACGCGCCGTAGGGATCCTCGTATCCGCCCCAGGCACTGTCGTAGGGCGGCAGCTCCCGGGTGGCATTGGGCCCGGGCGGCTGGTCGAAATACGGATACGCCTGGGTGGGCTGATGCGGCGGCGCGTACGGGTACGGCACGGTCGGATCGGCCCCCTGGCCGTACGCCTCCGAGTACTCCGATGTGTGCAGTTCCGGCTCGCCGGGCCGCTCCGACGGGCCGACCCGCTCGGTCGGCGCGTCGGGCGAATCCGGCCGCTGCGCCCACGGGTCACTCGGATTCGTCATGCCGTCCAGCGTAGGTGCAGATCAGGGATACAGCAGGTAAGTGCCGCACGACGGCGCGACCCGGGGCCGGTCAGCGGTGCGTCGCGGATCCCGATGCCGCGGTGCCGACCGGCTTGCCGTCCAGGAATCCGCGCACATCGGCGACGAGTGCCGGATCCTTGACGGCACCGAGATGGGTGACGCGGGGATATACGCGCACCCGACCGCCCGGGATCCCCGCGGCGGTGTGCCGAAAATTCTCCACCGAATACGCCGAGTCCCGGTCGCCTCCGACGATCAGCGCCGGTGCCGTGATGTCGGCGAGCCTGCCGGTCAGGTCGAACCGGTCCTCGGCCCGCACGAACGCGAGCGTGTCGGCCGGATCGCGGGGCCGCACGAACGGGTCGACCAGCCAGAGCAGAGCGGCGGCGGCGCGCGCCTGCCACGCCGACCGGAACAGCATCGGCGCACTGTGGTGCAGGCCGCGCCGGTCGTTCGCCACCGCTTCGGCATACCTCAGCTGTGCGACGCGGGTGTGTTCGTCCAGCCGGTATCCCGAGCAGACGGTCACCAGCCGCCGCACGACGTCCGGGTGGTCGGCGGCGAGCTGCAGCGCGATCGAACCGCCCGAGGACACCCCGAGCACGTCGACCGGCTCACCGAACTCCTCCCGCAGGGCCTCGGCGTGCTGGGTCGCGATCTCGCCCATGGTCGTACCGCCCGCCATGCCCGGGGCCCGGTACACCGCGTACACCCGGCGATCCCGGGCGAACGGCGCGAGCGCGCGCAGCAGGGATTCGCGCATCCGCCCGGTCGGAGTGGCGTGATCCGGGGTGAACCAGACCAGGAACACCAGCGGGCGCCCCGATCCGATCGCCAGGTACGGCATCCCGTGCCGCAGCGTGCCCTCGGTGACGTCGAATTCGGTGGTGCGCCTCATGGATTCCTCCGGATCTGATGCGTGGTCCTCCGAATCCACTGTCGAGCAGCCCGATCGCACCGTCCAGGAACGAAAAGTTCCGACCGCGAGCAGTGCGGGTTATGGCGATGCCACCGCGCGACTCAGCGTCCGACGATGAGCCCGTCGCCGTCCGGGGAGACGGCGACCTTCACCAGATCGCCGTCGGCGACCTCACCGGCCAGCAGTTCCTTGGCGAGCGAGTCGCCGATGGCCTGCTGGATCAGGCGGCGCAGCGGGCGCGCGCCGTAGGCCGGATCGTAGCCGCGCACGGCCAGCCAGAACCGGGCCGAATCGCTGACCTCCAGCGTCAGTCGCCGCTGCGCCAGGCGCTTCTGCAGCTGCGCCAGCTGGATGTCGACGATGTCCTCCAGCTCCTCCTCGTTCAGCGCGTGGAACATGACCACGTCGTCGAGGCGGTTGAGGAATTCCGGCTTGAACGCCGAACGCACGGCGTTCATCACGAAATCCTTGTCGCCGCCCGCCCCCAGGTTGGAGGTGAGGATGAGGATGGTGTTGCGGAAGTCGACCGTGCGGCCCTGGCCGTCGGTCAACCGGCCCTCGTCGAGCACCTGCAGCAGGATGTCGAACACGTCCGGGTGGGCCTTCTCGATCTCGTCGAACAGCACCACCGTGTACGGCCGCCGCCGCACCGCCTCGGTCAGCTGGCCGCCCTGGTCGTAGCCGACGTAGCCGGGCGGGGCGCCGACCAGGCGAGCCACCGAATGCTTCTCGGAGTACTCGCTCATGTCGATGCGGATCATGGCGCGCTCGTCGTCGAACAGGAAGTCCGCCAACGCCTTTGCCAGCTCCGTCTTGCCGACGCCGGTCGGCCCGACGAACATGAACGAGCCCGTCGGCCGGTTCGGATCGGCCACTCCGGCGCGAGCCCGGCGCACGGCGTCGGACACGGCCTGCACGGGCTCCTTCTGGCCGACCACGCGACTGCCGAGTTCCTCCTCCATGCGCAGCAGCTTCTGGGTCTCGCCCTCGAGCATGCGGCCCACCGGGATTCCGGTCCACGACGACACCACCTCGGCAATGTCGTTGGGGCCCACCTCTTCCTGCAGCATGACCTCGCCGTCCGCGGCGGTGCCCGCCTTCTTCTCGGCCTCGGCCAGCTGCTTCTCCAGCTGTGGGATGCGGCCGTAGCGCAGCTCGGCGGCCTTGCCCAGGTCGCCGTCGCGCTCGGCGCGCTCGGATTCGCCCTTCAGGTTCTCGAGCTCCTCCTTGACCACGCGCACGGAGTCGATGGCCTGCTTCTCGTTCTGCCAGCGGGCCATGAGCTGGTTGAGCTTCTCGCGGTCGTCGGCGAGCTCCTGGCGCAGCTTCTCCAGCCGCTGCTTGGATGCCTCGTCGGTCTCCTTGGCCAGCGCCATCTCCTCGATCTCGAGGCGGCGTACCGCGCGCTCGACCTCGTCGATTTCGACCGGGCGCGAGTCGATTTCCATGCGCAGCCGCGAGGCCGACTCGTCGACCAGGTCGATCGCCTTGTCCGGCAGGAACCGCGAGGTGATGTAGCGATCGGACAGCGTGGCCGCTGCGACCAGCGCGGAGTCGGTGATGCGCACGCCGTGGTGCACCTCGTAGCGCTCCTTGAGCCCACGCAGAATGCCGATGGTGTCCTCGGCCGACGGCTCGCCGACCAGCACCTGCTGGAAGCGCCGCTCCAGGGCGGCGTCCTTCTCGATGTGCCGCCGGTACTCGTCGAGCGTGGTGGCACCGACCAGCCGCAGCTCACCGCGGGCCAGCATCGGCTTTATCATGTCCCCGGCGCCCATCCCCGACGCGCGGGTGGCCCCGGCGCCGACGATGGTGTGCAGCTCGTCGATGAAGGTGATGATCTGCCCGGCGCTCTGCTTGATCTCCTCGAGCACGGCCTTGAGCCGCTCCTCGAATTCGCCGCGGTACTTCGCCCCGGCCACCATCGCGCCCAGGTCGAGCGCGACGATTCGCTTGCCGCGCAACGATTCCGGCACATCGCCGGCTACGACGCGCTGGGCCAGGCCCTCCACGATCGCGGTCTTGCCGACGCCGGGCTCGCCGATCAGTACGGGATTGTTCTTGGTACGGCGGCTCAGCACCTGCACGACCCGGCGGATCTCGGTGTCGCGGCCGATGACCGGATCGAGCTTGCCCTCGCGCGCGGCGGCGGTGAGATCGGTGGAGTACTTCTCCAGCGCCTGGTAGCTGCCCTCGGGATCCGGCGAGGTCACCCGGGCATTACCGCGCACGGCGGTGAACGCGTCGCGCAGCGCGTCGGCGCTGGCGCCGTACTTCAACAGCAGCTGCGACACATCGGAATCGCCCTCCGCCAGGCCGACCACCAGGTGCTCGGTGGAGACGTACTCGTCGCCGAGTTCGGTGGCCAGTTTCTGCGCGGCCGTGACCGCGGCCAGCGCCTCGCGGCCCAGCTGCGGGGAGGTAGTGGCACCGGTCGCCCGGGGCAGCCGGTCGACGATGTCCTGGGCCTCGCGCCGCACCGTTGCCGGGTCGACCGCGACAGCCTTCAGCAAGGGCGCGGCGATGCCGTCGGTCTGATCCAGCAAGGCCACCAACAAGTGCGCCGGACGGATCTCCGGGTTACCGGCGGCGGAGGCCGCCTGCAGGGCGGCGGTCAGTGCCGCCTGGGTCTTGGTGGTGGGATTGAACGAGTCCACATGCACCTTCCTACTAGTCGATTCCGCAGCGCCTGTGTGCTGCTCCGATCAGTTCAACGCGGTAGGAGTTGAGTCTGTTCCGCTCAAGTTTGAGAAATTTCGCGGCGCGACGCAAGACCAGGCCGCATTCTGCCTACGATGACCGTGCTCGACGCATCACCCCAGCTGACCGAACACCCGTTCCGGACGAATGGAGCAGCGATGCGCGCGATGGTGGTACACGAGTTCGGCGGCCGGCCCGAACCGGCCGATATGCCGACGCCGGAGCCGGGCCCCGGCAGCATCCAGATCCGGATCGAGGCGGCCGGCGTCAATCCCTACGACCGTAAGCTCATCGACGGCATTCTGGACGGCAAACTCCCCTACGACTTTCCGATGATCCCGGGCGTCGACGGCGCCGGGACGGTCTCGGCCGTGGGCCCGGGCGCCGGCGCCTTCGCGGTCGGCGACCGGGTGGCGGGCAAATTCCTGGTCCCGCCGATCGGGCACGGCACCTTCGCCGAATTCCTCACCGTGCCCGAAGACAAGGCCACCACGATCCCCGACGAGGTCACGGCCCTGCAGGCCGCCGCGCTGCCCACCGCCGGGCTGACCGCCCAGGATCTGGCGGACGCGACCGGCATCGACTCCGGGCAGCTGGTGCTGATCAACGGCGCGGCGGGCGGTGTCGGCTCGTTCCTGGTGCAGCTGGCCGCGACGGCCGGGGCGCGGGTGATCGCCACGGCCCGCCCCGACGACAGCGACCGGATGATCCGGCTGGGCGCGACGGAGGTCGTCGACTACACGCAGGCCCCGGTCGGCGATTCGGTGCGCTTCGCCCATCCCGACGGCGTCGATGTGCTGTTCGACCTGGTCTCCCCCGCACCGCAGCTGGCGGACCTCACGCAGATCGTGCGGCCCGGCGGCCTGGTCTACAGCACGATCTTCGCCGCCGACGAGGCCGAACTGCGCGGGCGCGGCCTGAAGGGCGGCAACTTCGAATCCACCGGCGGGACAACGGAACTGCGCCGCCTGCTGCAGCGCGTGGCCGACGGCGACGTGGTCGTCCCGATCGACGCGGTCCGCCCGCTCACCGACGCCCCCGAGGTGCTGGGTGCGAGCGGCGCCCGCGGAAAAACGGTGCTCGTCGTCTGAGGGCGGAATTCCCAGCCCCGGGACGACCCATATCGGTCGGTCACGATCTGAGGGGCGTCACGACCTGCGACAGAGGGAGCCACCATGACGACAGCGGCACACCTACCCGGTCGTGCGGTCGCCGCGGTCCGCGACCGGATCGACCGCGGCCCGAGCGGCGGTACCGACAACTCGGCGCTGGTGATCGCGCCGGGGAATTGGGCGGCCACCGACCCGTTCCTGCAGCTGGCCGAGAACTGGTTCGGCACAGCGGGATTCGATTGGCATCCCCTGCGCGGCTTCGACAGCGTCACCTATGTCGTCGACGGCGCGCTCGAGCACCGCGACAATCGCGGCGGCCGCGGCGTGCTGGAATCCGGTGACGTGCAATGGCTGACGGCCGGGCGCGGCATGCTGCGCGCGCAGGCCGCGCACCGCGGGCGCCCGGTGCACACGCTGCAACTGGGGCTGAACCTGCCCGCCGCCGACAAGTTCGCCGAACCGTCCTCGCGGGATCTGCGCGGGACGGACATGCCGGTCCGGACGGAGAACGGCGCACTCGTGCGGGTCTTCGCCGGACGGTCCGGCGATATCGCCGGGCCCCACACCGGCCGGGTACCGGTCACCCTGGTCGAGGCCCGCATCGAGCCGGGACACACCCTGAACCAGGACATCCCGGCGGGACAGCGCGGCTTCGCGTACCTGCTCGACGGCAGCGGGCGCTTCGGCACCGACGGCGCCACCGCGCGGGCGGGCCAGGTGGTGCATCTCGAGGTCGCCGACGCCGAGACCTCCCTGTCGATCACCTCGGACGCCGGGCTGCGGGTGCTGCTGTGCACCGGGAGCCCGCTCGCCGAGCCGGTGGTCGCCTACGGCCCGTTCGTGATGAACACCGACGATCAGATCCGGCAAACCCTGATCGACTACAAGCGCGGTGTCTTCGGGCCGTTTCCGGCCGCCTGAGCGTCCTGCCTCGCCGAACGTCGTTCGCGGCGTCCGTTTTCCGCGCTGATCGCCGCCCGAAATCCCGATCTTTCCCGGTTTGGCCACCTGCGATTGTGGGTAATGCAATCCGCCCATAACCGTGCGACCACGGTTTTTTCGGGGATACTGGAGCGCGAGGGCCGCCGGTGAGCCGGTGGCTTCCGATAGTTCTAGGTAGAAAGGAAGCTCGACGTCGTGGATGCGCGTACGGCTGCGCTGGTCCGCGCCAACTTCCGGTCCGTTGTCGAGGCGCCGAACGGGCCCGAGCGGCTGATCAACGCGTTCTACGGGCACCTGTTCGCGGAGAACCCGCAGTTGCGCGAGCTGTTCCCGCCGGCGATGGATATGCAGGCCAAGCGGCTGATGACCGCCATCGGCTTCGTCCTCGACCACCTCGAGGACTGGGACCGGGCCCAGCGTTTCCTCGAGCAACTCGCCCGCGACCACCGCAAATTCGGTGTCCAGCCCGGCCATTACGATCTCGCCGGGCGGGCGCTGGTCGCCGGGTTCCGGACCTACAACGGGGCGAACTGGACCCGGCAGCTGGAGGAGGGCTGGCGCGATATCGGCATCCTGATCTCGGCCTCGATGGCGATCGGCGCCAACTCCGACACCTCGCAGCCCTACTGGGAGGCGACGGTGGTCGGCCATCGCCGGGTGCTCGACGATCTGGCCATCGTGCGGCTGCAGTCGGAATCGCCGATCCCGTACCAGGCCGGGCAGTACGTGCCGGTGTCGATTCCGCAGCGGCCGAAGATGTGGCGCTACCTGTCTCCGGCGATTCCGACGAACCCGTACGGGGAGATCGAATTCCACGTCCGCAAGGTCCGCACGGGCTGGGTGAGCCCCGCGATCGTCAACGAGACCCGGGTCGGGGATCCGTGGCTGATCGCCGGGCCGCTGGGCGGGCTGCACGTGGAGCGCGACACCGGGCGCGATGTGCTGATGATCGGCTCCGGCACCGGGATCGCGCCGCTGCGCGCGCAGCTGATCGAGATGGGCCGGCGCGGCATGAACCCGCGGGTGCACTTCTTCATCGGCGGCCGCTACCCCTGCGACCTGTACGACGTCGAGAACATGTGGCAGCTGTCGCTGAGCAATCCGTGGCTGACCGTGATTCCGGTGTGCGAGAACGAATCCAACCCGTGGTGGCATCCGTATCCGCCGGTGGATCCGCCGTTCGGCATGCACCGTCGGCTGATCGGTAATCTGGGCGCGGTGGTCGCCAGCTTCGGCGCGTGGGCGGACCGGCAGATCCAGATCGCCGGGTCGGCCCGGATGATCGCCGATACCAAGCGCGCCCTGATGGCGGTCGGCACACCGGAGTGGACGATCATGTCGGATCCGGTATGACCCGGTCCGGCGCCCGCCCGCCTGCCCGGCACGGCCCAACATTCCCGGCCACCGGCACGGCCCAACATTCCCGGCGTGCTTTTGGCCGGGATCCACAGTTCGAGTGAAGAGGTAGGCAGTGACGATCGGGCCCGAAGACACCGGCGAGATCCGCCTGGACGCGCAGGAGTGGACCTCGACGGTTGTCGGCCATCATCGGCTGCGCCACGACATCGCGGTGATCCGCCTGATCGGTGAGTACGTGCCGTTCCTGGCCGGGCAGTCGGTGGAGGTGCAGCTGCCGCAGCACCCCGGGCTGCGGCGACGGCTGTCCCCCGCCCTGCCGCCCTCCCTGGACGGCAAGCTGGAGTTCCACGTGCGGACGGTGCCCGGCGGGTGGTGCAGCGGCTCGATCGTCGCCGACACCCGGCCCGGCGACCAGTGGCGGATCGGCGCGCCGGTCGGTTGGCTGAGCGTCGACGACTGGGCCACCGATGTCGTGATGATCGCCGGCGGAACGGGTTTGGCGCCGCTGCGCTCGCTGCTGCTGGACCTGTCGCGCCGCCCCGAGCCGCCCCGCACCCACCTGTTCGTCGGCGGCCGCTCACCCCGTGACCTGTACGCCTCGGACATGCTGTTCCTGCTGGCGGGCGAATTGCCCTGGCTCACCGTCGTTCCCGTGGTCGAGAGCGCCTACGACCCGGACTGGCGCGACGAGTGGCACGAAAGCTGCCGCGTGGACGTGGGTTTCGAGGTGGACGAGATGCTGGAGGGCACGCTCGCCGAGGTGGTCGGCGATATGGGCCCGCTGCTCAACCATCAGGTCCTGGTGTGCGGCTCCCCGGGCATGGTCCGGTCCACCATGGACAGCCTGATCCGGAACGGTACGCCCGCGGAAGCCATTCGCTACGAAGGGCTTTAGCAACCTCCCCACAATTCCGGGGGGGGGGGGGGGGGGGGGGGGGGGGGGGGGGGGGGGGGGGGGCCCCCCGCACGGCGGGGGGGTGGGGGGGGGCCGCGGCA
>NZ_JARWQD010000074.1 GCF_029869545.1 Nocardia wallacei
GTCGGCGGGGCCGCCCCCCCCGCCCCCCCCCCCCGCCCTCGCGCCCCCCCCCCCCCCTTTGCCCCCCCCCCCCCCCCCCCCCCCCCCCCGCCGGGGGCGCGGCCCCCAACCTGGGGGGGCGGGAATTCGGGGCCGCGGGGGTCGTGTTGGGTGAGGGTGGGTTGGTAGGACGGGTGATGATGGGAGTGCGATGGGCGAGCAGGGCGGGCGGTTGATCCTGGCGGCGACGCCGATGGGGGATGTGGGGGATGCGTCGCGGCGGCTGCGGGAGATGTTGGGGGCGGCGGATGTGGTTGCGGCCGAGGACACGCGGCGCACGCGGGCGCTGGCGAAGGCGCTCGGGGTGGAGATCGCCGGGCGGGTGGTGAGCTTCTACGACCATGTCGAGACGGCGCGAATTCCGCAGTTGCTGGAGGAGATCGAGGCCGGGCGGGTCGTGCTGCTGGTGACCGATGCCGGGATGCCGTCGGTGAGCGATCCCGGGTATCGCATGGTGGCCGCGTGCGTGGAGCGGGACCTGCCGGTGACGTGCCTGCCGGGCCCCTCGGCGGTGACGACCGCGCTGGCGCTGTCCGGGCTGCCGGTGGAGCGGTTCTGCTTCGACGGATTCGCGCCCCGCAAGTCGGGCCCGCGCAAGCAATGGCTGCGCAGCCTGCGCGCCGAGCCGCGCGCCGTCGTCTTCTTCGAGGCCCCGCACCGCCTGGCCGACTGCCTCGCCGATGCCGTCGAGGTGCTCGGCCCCACCCGTCGCGCGGCCGTCTGCCGCGAACTGACCAAGACCTACGAGGAGGTGGTCCGCGGCCCCCTCACCGACCTGGCAGCCTGGGCCACCGACGGCGCCCGCGGCGAGATCACCGTCGTTCTCGAAGGCGCCCAACCGGTTTCGGCCGACCCCGCCGACCTGGTCGACGAGGTGGAGGCCCTGGTCGCCGACGGCATGCGCCTCAAAGACGCCTGCGCCCGAGTAGCCTCCGCCGTCGGCACCTCCCGCCGCGAACTCTACGACGCCGTCCTCCAGTCCCGCACCAACCCCTGACCTTCGAAAACCTCTTGCGCCCCATCAGCCCTCGGGACGCTCCTGCTCGATTCGCTTCCGGATCGCATGAACGGTCCGGTCCTTCGGCAACCGCTCAGGCCAGAAGACGGCGGCCGCGAATACGGCCATTGGCAGCGATACGACGACAATCAGACCGACCTGCCAGCTCACGACGCCTCCGGCGTGATCTTGCCGTCCACTTCCGATCCGGTCTTGTCCGGGAGATAGAACTCCATGTACACACCGGGACCATCCCCCGGATCCTCCCCGTAGTCCTCGACCTCCAGGAAGCCACCGGGGAATTCGAAGATCCTCGACCGCCGCTCCATACCGACTCCTCACAGCCGTTGGTATGGCGACCCGAGACCGGGACAGCTCCGCCGATCCCGGGTGCCAGCTACGAAGCTATGGACTGCCAGGCGGCCAGATCTACGATCGTGCTCAATCATGCACGAACAGGATAATACCTGTGCACAAGAGCCACAGTTGGATCACACTTGGTCATGTCGGTGCAACTTCGTGCATGACTCAACAGGAGGTACTGCGATGTCGCTACGTTTTCTCGGTAAAGGCGGAAGCACCAACAACGGATGCCCTACGTTGCTGACGAACGATTCGAGCGGATATATCGTCCAGGCGTGGAAGACCAACCAGGCCGACACGGTCGAGCTGCCTCACCTGGTAAGCTACTCGGCCTTCGGTAAATCGGGAGGGTGGGCCGGTGCCCTGACCACCGACCCGTACATTGCCGAATACTGTCGGCGACTCAAAGAGCGGTTTTGGCCGTTGGCTGTCCCGTATCGGGAGTACGTCACGCGGTGACCGGTTCTGTCGATCAGCAACGCGAATCTCTCGGAGCGCGTCTTCGGGAGATTCGCTTTACCGCCGGACTGTCCGGCGCCGAACTGGCGCGCCGTAACGGCTGGGACCCCAGCAAGGTATCGAAAATCGAATACGGCAGGATCAAACCGTCGCTCGACGACATCTCCGCGTACTGCCGAGAGTGCAACGCTGGTGATCAACTGGCGGACCTCCAGGCCACTCTGCAAAACATAGATACCGCCTACCTCGAATGGCGCAAGATTCTCGGTACCGGAACGAAGCGAAGACAGCAGGCTTCGGTACGTTGGGAATCCGAGGCCCGGATACTTCGATGGTTCGAGCCGGTGCTCATCCCTGGCCTGCTACAAACTGCCGATTACGCCACCGGCATCCTGCGTAAAGTAATCGAATTCCAGCAGATACCCGATGATCTGGACGAGGGCGTGGCCACGCGCATGGAGCGTCAAAGGGTCTTGTATCAGCGGGACCATCTGTTTCATTTCGTCATCGGTGAGCAGTCTTTGTACACCACGGTTGGCGATGATCAGACCATGGTTGGCCAAATGGATAGGCTACTGGCCATTCAGGGGATGCCCCGCGTTACCCTCGGCATAATTCCCTTTCTGGCTCCGTTCGAAACTGCTACGACCAGTTTCGTGATGTTCGATTCGAAAATGGTACTGATCGAAGGTGTTACCGCGGAATTGAAAATTATCCAGCCGAGAGAAATCAAACTCTATCACCGGACGTTCGATATCTTGGCTGGCCAGGCCGTGACCGGAGAGAAGGCCCGCGAACTGATCCGGAAAGCCCTCGAAGCCCGGGCCTGAACGCGCCTCAGGCTCTGGGCTCGACGTACTTCGGGAAGACCGGTTCGGGGGCGGGGAGGGGGAGGCTCGGCTCGATGGGGGTGGGGATGTCGGCGAAGGTGCGGGCGGTCTGGGCGAGCTGGTCGAGGATGCGTCCGGCGGAGCCGGGGATCACCGGCTGCACCAGGATCGAGACGATGCGCAGCACCTCGAGGGTCACGTAGAGCACCGTGCCCTCGCGCTCGGTCTCGCCCGCCTTGGCCAGCGCCCACGGCTGCTGCGCGGAGAAGTACTTGTTCGTCTCGCCCAGCGTCAGCCAGATCGCCTCGAGCGCCAAATGCATCTGCTGCTGGTCGAATTCGGCGCGGCAGCGCTCCAGCAGGCCGCCCGCGCGGTCGAGCAGCTCGCGATCCTCGGCGGTGAATTCGCCGGGAGTCGGTACGGCGGAACCGAAGTCGCGCGCCACCATCTTCAGGCTGCGCTGCACCAGGTTGCCGTACTCGTTGGCGAGGTCGGTGTTGATCCGCCCGACGATCGCCTCGTGGCTGTAGGAACCGTCCTGACCGTAGGAGATCTCGCGCAGCAGGAAGAACCGCACCGCGTCCAGACCGTACGCCTCCACCAGCGCCATCGGGTCGACCACGTTGCCGACCGACTTCGACATCTTCTCGCCCTTGTTGTACAGAAACCCGTGCACGAACACGCGTTTGGGCAATTCGACCCCGGCCGACAGCAGGAACGCGGGCCAGTACACGGTGTGGAAGCGGGTGATGTCCTTGCCGATGATGTGCACGTCGGCGGGCCAGAACCGTTGGAACGCAGACGATTCCGTATTCGGGAAGCCGACGCCGGTGATGTAGTTGGTGAGCGCGTCCACCCACACGTACATCACGTGATCGGGATGTCCGGGCACGGGCACGCCCCAGTCGAAGGTGGTGCGCGAGATGGACAGGTCGCGCAGCCCGGCCTTCACGTAGCTCACGATCTCGTTGCGGCGCGTGGCGGGCAGGATGAACTCGGGGTGCCGCTCGTACCACTCGAGGAGCCGGTCCTGGTACTTCGACAGCCGGAAGAAGTAGTTCGACTCCTCGGTCCACTCGACCGGCGTGCGCGATTCGGTGGCGACCCGGGTGCCGTCGTCGAGGACGGTGGTCTCCTCCTCGGTGTAGAACGCCTCGTCGCGCACCGAGTACCACCCCGAGTAGGTGTCGAGGTAGATGTCGCCGTTGGCCTGCATCCGCTCCCAGATCGCGATGCTGGAGGCGACGTGGTCCTCGTCGGTGGTGCGGATGAACCGGTCGTAGGAGATGTCGAGGGCCTTGTCCAGCTGCTCGAACACATCGGAGTTGCGCGAGGCGTACTCCTCCACGGCGATGCCCTCCGCGCGCGCGGCCTGCTGCACCTTCTGCCCGTGCTCGTCGGTGCCGGTCATGAAGAACACGTCGTAACCGTCGAGGCGCTTGAAGCGCGCGAGGGAGTCGGCCGAGATGTACTCGTAGGCATGGCCGATGTGCGGCGCACCGTTCGGGTAGGCGATGGCCGTGGTGATGTAGAAGGCGGGGCGTCCCTGTTCGCTCATGGTGTGTCTACTCTAATCGGCGTGCCTGTAACCGCTCGCGCCAATATCCCCCGTAGCCATGTCTAGCAAACGACCCGCACCCGAACCGCCCGAACCGCTGTCCCCGCTGGTGGATGCGCACACCCATATGGACGCCTGCGGTGCCACCGATGCGGAATCGGTTACGGCCCTGGTGGATCGGGCCGCGGCGGTCGGTGTCGGACGGGTGGTGACGGTGGCCGACGATCTGGCCGCCGCGCGATTCGCTGTTCAGGCCGCGCACTGGGACGAGCGGGTGTACGCGGCCGTCGCGCTGCATCCGACCCGGGCGAACGCACTGGACGAGGCGACTCGGACCGAGATCGAGAAGCTGGCCGGTGACCCGCGCGTGGTCGCCGTCGGAGAGACCGGACTGGACTACTACTGGCCCGGCAAGCTCGACGGTTGCGCGGATATCGAGGATCAGGTCGAGGGCTTTCGCTGGCATATCGAGCTGGCGAAACGTCTCGGCAAGCCGCTGATGATCCACAATCGCGAGGCCGATCACGACGTGCTGGCCGTGCTGCTGGACGAGGGCGCCCCCGACACCGTGATCTTCCACTGCTTCTCCTCCGACGCGAACATGGCGGTGGCCTGCGTCGCGGAGGGATATGTGCTCAGCTTCTCCGGCACGGTGAGTTTCAAGAATGCCCACGAGCTGCGCGAGGCCGCGAAAATGGTGCCCGACCAGCAGATTCTGGTGGAGACCGATGCGCCGTTCCTGACTCCGCATCCGTTCCGCGGCGCGCCCAACGAGTCGTACTGCCTGCCCTATACCGTGCGTGCCCTCGCCGAGCTGCGGGGCCAGGACCCCGTCGAACTCGCGAAGATCACGACGGCCAATGCCGCCCGCGTGTACGGATGGCTGTAACCGCGGCGCGCGAAACCTGTTGTCACGTCAGGTAACTGCCGACATGTGCGGGGCATGCGCTCGAGGTGCGAGGTGTGGTGCACTTCACTATCATGGCCCGGGTCGTTATCTACCTGCGGTGTCGATATCGCCCTGTGATGTGGAAATCCCCTGTTCCACGGCTTGCGGTTGTCACGCCCCGACCCCCTCGTTATCGTATTGTGACCATGCCGGACTTTGGGATCCCCGCCCTGCAGCGGATCAACACGTCGCGGTCGCCGATGCTGTACGCGGCGATCGCGGCGATGCTGGTCACGCTGATCGTGGGCGCGGCCCTGGCGATCGTGAACAAGAAGACGGTCACCGTGGTCATCGACGGCCAGAAGTCCAGCCTCACCACCATGTCCGGGGATGTGCGCGGTGTGCTCAAGGCCGCGGGATTCAGCGTCACCAACCGGGACGCGGTCTCGCCGTCCGCCGATGATGCCGTCCTCGACGGCGGCATCGTCACCCTGAATCGGGCCCGGCAGATCGCGCTCACCTTCGACGGCCGATCGCAGCAGGTGTGGACGACCGGGAGCACCGTCGCCGAGGCGCTCGAGCAGTTGAACATCCCGTCCGACGTCTTCGTCTCGCCCGCGCGCCCGACCCCGCTGCCGATCGACGGCGCCTCGCTGGCGGTGACCAGCCCGCGCACGGTGCTGCTCGCCGACAACGGCGGCGCGCCGGGCTATGTGCGGCTGGCCGCGCCGACCGTCGGCGAACTGCTGCAGCAGCAGGGCGTCCCGCTGGTCGACCAGGACGAGGTGGTGCCCGCCGCCGACACCAAACTGGTCGAGGGCATGAAGATCACGGTCACGCGCAAGCGGGTGGAGAACCGGGTCGAGCGGGTCGCGCTGGATCCGGAGGAGAACGTGATCGAAGACCCGACGATGAACATGAGCCGCACGGTCGTCGAGAATCCGGGCAAGCCCGGCGTGCAGGACGTCACGTTCGCGGTGTCGATCGTCAACGGTGCCGAGGCGAGCAAGGATCCGATCAAGAATTCCGTCGTCGTGCCCGCGCAGCCGAAGACGGTCCGCAAGGGTGCCAAGCCGGGCACCGAGGTGCCGCCGGTGCGCGACGGGGCGGTCTGGGACGCGCTGGCCAAGTGCGAATCCGGCGGTAACTGGGCGGTCAACACCGGCAACGGCTACTACGGCGGCATCCAGTTCGACGAGAACACCTGGGTGCGCCAGGGCGGCACCAAGTACGCCCCGCGCGCCGACCTCGCCACCCGCGAGGAGCAGATCGCGATCGCCGAGGTAACCCGTGCCCGCCAGGGCTGGGGCGCCTGGCCGGCCTGCACGAGCCGCCTCGGGATCAGTTAGGGCCTACATCAGGGCGCCGCCGTCTACCCGGATTTCGCTGCCGGTGATGTAGCGGCCCTCGTCGGAGGCGACCATCGCTACCACGCCCGCGACGTCCTCGGGGTGGCCGAGGGCGCCGTTGTCGAGCCAGCCGGTGAGGCGGGCCATCAGGCTCCAGTCGGTGTCCTCGGGGACCTCCAGGTTGGAGGTGATGCCGGTGGTGATGCCGCCGGGGACGATATTGACCGCTCGCAGGCCCTGCTTGGCGTATTCCAGCGCGATGGCGTGGGTCATGGCATTGACGCCGCCCTTGGACGCCGAGTACGCGGCCATGTACGGGTGCGCGCCGAAGGCCGAGGTGGAGGAGAAGTTCACGATCACCGGATGCTCGCCCTGCAGCAGGGTCGGCACCGCGGCCTGGACCATCAGGAAGGTACCGGTCAGATTCACCCCGATCACCTGATTCCAGGACTCGAACGGCATCTCGTGGGTGTGCGCGGTCCGCATGATCCCCGCCGCATTCACGAGCACGTCGAGACCGCCCAGGAAGTCGGTGGCATCGGCGACCGCCTCGCGGACCGAATCCGGGTTCGACACGTCGACACGCACGGTCTGCAGCCGGTCGCGATGGTCGGCGGCGGCCTCGATGGTCTCCTTCAAGCCCTCCTCGGCGATATCGGCGGCCACGAGCGCGGCGCCCTCGGCCAGCAGGCGCAGGGCGATGCCCCGGCCGATGCCGGATCCCGCCCCGGTGACCAGCACCCGTCGTCCGTCGTATCTGCGCTGCATGCGTGTGTCCTTTCGACCGTCGAGTACCCAAAAACTAGAACGAGTACTAGTTTGCGTCAATGCGACGGCCCGCCGTCCGGATTCACAAATGCTTCTCAGAAACGGTGGCTACGATTGCCCGGTTTTTGCTGCCGAGACGATGAGGTGTTCGATGCGATTGCCGGGTGGATGGATTCGGATGATTCTCGCGGGGGCGGTGGCGGCGAGCGCGGCGCTGACCGTCGCCGCGGGACCGGCCTCGGCGGCGACACCCGGAACCACCATCGCGGTCGAGCCGCAGGCCGACGGCTGGCACGGCATGTCGGGCGGTTCGGTGGTCGAGTACTGGATGACCGGCTCGGACGGCTCCCCACGCCCGGCCAGTGGCGCGCTGTTCGTACCGCCGGGACCCGCACCCGCCGGCGGGTGGCCGATCATGGCCTACGACCATGGCACCAGCGGTCTGGGCGCCGGATGCGGCGGCCTGTCCGAACCCGCCACCGCGCCGTATCCGGAGAGCCAAGACAAGCAGGACAAGTTGCTGCAGTACTTCGTGTCCAAGGGGTTTGCCGTCGTGGCGCCCGACTATCTGGGCCTCGGCCGCTTCGATACCGGCCCGCATCCGTATCTGGAGCTGCGGACCGAGGCCACCGCGACGATCGATCTGGTGCGAGCGGCCCGGTCCACCCACCCGGAGCTGTCGCGGAGCTGGGCGGTGATGGGCGGCTCGCAGGGCGGGCAGGCCGCGCTGGGCACCGCGCACCTGCAGCAGACCTACGCGCCCGATCTCGATTTCCGTGGCACCATCGCGCTCGATCCGGAATCCGATGTCGAACAGCTGCTGCCCGCCGCCGGTCCCTGGGTGCCGGATGTTCCGGGAGTCAGCGGTAACGGCATGACCTCGTTCATCGCCAGCATCCTGGTCGGGTTGCGCGAGACCCACCCCGAGGTGAATGTGGACGGCTACCTCAGCCCGCGCGGCCGCGAGATTCTCGACGGCATAGGCGGTATGTGCCTGGATCGCATCATCGATCGGGTGGACGGCGCTACGATCGGCGACCTGCTGTCCCGGCCGCTGACCGACACCACCTTCCGCACCGCCCTGGCCGACTACATGGGCGTGCCGACCACGGGCTACGACGCCCCGATCCTGTTGCTGCTCAACGCCACCGACACCACGGTGCCCGCCCCGCTGCACGCCGCCCTGGCCGCCCAGCTCGCCGCGGGCGGGGTGGATTACAGCACCGTCGTCGGCACCGGTTCGCACTGCGAAATGAATCCGCAGATGTGGTCGGCCATCGACGCCTTCACCGCCCGGATCCTGTCCACCCCGCCGCTGGCCTGACGCCACCCTGTAGGTTGTCCGGCGTGTCCGAACCCGCCTTCGTCGCCCGTGGTCAGGCCGAGCTGCTCGGCCCGGCCGAGGTTCGGGTACTGGCGGAGCGGTTCGGCGTGCGGCCCACCAAACAGCTCGGGCAGAACTTCGTGCACGACGCGAATACGGTGCGGCGGATCGTGGGGGCCGCGGGAGTCGGGCGCGAGGATGTGGTGCTCGAGGTCGGGCCCGGCCTCGGGTCGCTGACCCTCGCGCTGCTGGACGTGGTGGACCGGGTGGTCGCCGTGGAGATCGATCCGGTTCTCGCGCACCAGCTTCCGGGCACGGTCGCCGATCGCGCGGCGGGCCTGGCCGATCGGCTCGACGTGGTCGAGGCCGACGCCTTGCGCGTCACTCCCGATGAGCTGCCGATCGCGCCGACCGCGCTGGTGGCGAACCTTCCCTATAACGTCGCCGTCCCCGTGCTGCTGCACCTGCTGGCCGAATTGCCCGGCATCGCAACGGCTCTGGTGATGGTGCAGGCCGAGGTGGCCGACCGGCTGTCGGCGGCTCCGGGGTCGCGCATCTACGGCGTTCCGAGCGTGAAGGCCGGATTCTTCGGGACCGTGCGCCGCGCGGGATCGGTGGGGCGCCAGGTCTTCTGGCCGGTCCCGCAGGTGGAGAGCGGACTGGTCCGCATCGACCGCTTCACCGAATCCCCGTGGCCCCAGGACCCCGACTTCCGTCGCCGCGTCTTCCAGGTCATCGACGCCGCATTCGCCCAGCGCCGCAAGACCTTACGCGCCGCCCTCGCCCCCTGGGCGGGCTCTCCCGCCGCCGCCGAACAACGCCTGCTGGCCGCCGGAATCCCCCCCACCGCCCGCGGCGAAACCCTCGACACCGCCGCCTACGTCCGCCTCGCCCACCAACCCTGACCACCCCCACACGGCACCCTTCAGGTTCCCGCACTCTTTGTTGGTTCACGCACCCTCTGCAGGGTCCTGTAGGTGGTGCGGGAACATGTAAGTGGTGCGAGAACCAGGTCTCTGCCGACCGGTAGGTGGTGGCCTAGCACGCTGGTGGCTGGTGGGCGTGCTCTGTTGGGTGGTTACCGGGCGCTGTGGGGGGCGGTGATCGAGAGGCCCGCGACTATGGCGGCGGCGTCGGAGCCGTTGTGGTCGGCGCGGGTGGTGATCGTGAGTTGGATGAGGAATTGGGCGTTGCCGCTGTCGATGACGACGTAGCGGTTGTAGGCCCACAGTGTCAGGGGCGCAACGACATACGTGCCGGTGATGGCGGCCGAGGGGTGGCCCTCGAAGGTGCCGGTGTGGGTGTCGAGTTCGCGCCACTGCGGTAACCGGCGGGCATCGGCGAATCCGCACGCCAGCAGGGCGGCGGGGTCCACGGGCTCGGACAGCCGCACCATCAGCACCACCACGTTGTCGGCCCAGCCGGCCTCCGGCTCCTGCGCCCAGACGCCGTAGGTCCCGGCGAAGTTGTCCGGGGGCATCTGCCGCCAGCCGTCCGGAACCGGGATCGACACCGCCGGCGCCCCGGCCGTGCCCGCGGCGATCGGCGCGGGTTCCACGCCCGCGGCGGCGAGGTATTCGGCGATGGTGGGTGGCTCGTCGGGTCCGGTAGGGGATGTCACGAGTATCCTCTCGGCGCGGTGGCGAACGGCGATCGAACGTGAGTCTGCCATGCACGGCGTGCCGCGGCGTCGCCCCGTCCACACATGCCGGACCGTCCCCACTTGCTGATGGATCGCCCCCGCAAAACTGGACCGCCGCCGATCCGGAACGGACTGCCCGCTGATGCGGAATGGGCCGCCCGCTGATGCGGAACGCCCGCCCGCCGGTGCGGAGTGGGCCGCCCGCCGGTGTGGAACGGGCTGCCCGCCGGTGCGGAGTGGGCTGCCCGCTGATGCGGAGTGGTCCGGCTGCCGGTGCGGAGGGGTCCGCCCGCTGATGCGGAACGCCCGCCCGCCGGTGTGGAACGGACTGCCCGCCGGTGCGGAACGGGCTGCCCGCTGATGCGGAGTGGTCCACCGCTGATGTGGAACGGACTGCCCGCCGGTGCGGAACGGACCGCCCGCCGATGCGGAACGGGCCGTTCGGCCGTAGTGGCCGAACGGTCCGTCCGTACAGGTGGGCTCAGCGGAACGAGCGTAGGCGCAGGCTGTTGCTGACCACGAAGACGCTGGACAGTGCCATGGCGGCACCGGCGAGCATCGGGTTCAGCAGCCCGGCGGCGGCCAGCGGTATGGCCGCCACGTTGTAGCCGAACGCCCAGAACAGGTTTCCCTTGATGGTGCGCAGGGTGGCACGCGACAGCCGGATGGCCGCGGCGACGGTGCGCAGATCGCCGCGCACCAGGGTGATGTCGCTGGCCTCGATGGCGACGTCGGTGCCGGTGCCCATGGCCAGGCCGAGATCGGCCTGGGCCAGGGCGGCCGCGTCGTTGACGCCGTCGCCGACCATGGCGACCACCTTGCCCTCGTCCTGCAGCCGCTTGACCACGTCCAGCTTGTCGCTGGGCAGCACCTGCGCGATCACCTCGTCGATGCCGACCTGATCGGCGACGGTGCGGGCGGCCGCCGCGTTGTCGCCGGTCAGCAGGACCGGGGTGAGGCCCAGGGCCCGCAGGTCCGAGATCGCCTCGGCGCTGGTGGGTTTGATCGCATCCGCGATCACCAGCACGCCGCGCGCCACGCCGTCCCAGGCCACCGCGATGGCCGTATGACCGGCCTGCTCGGCCCGTTCCTTGGCCTCGGCCAGCGGCTCGGGCAGTGCCACCGACCAGTCCTCGAGCAGCTCGGTCCGTCCGATCACCACCGCGCGCTCGGCGACCATGCCCTGCACACCCTTACCGCCGTGGCTGACGAACTGCTCGACCGGATCGATCGACAGCCCGCGCTCCTTGGCGCCCGCCACCACCGCCCGGGCGACCGGATGCTCCGATCCGTGCTCCACGGCCGCGGCGACGCCCAGCAGTTCGTCGGCGTCGACGCCCGGCGCCGGAATCGCCTCGGCGAGAGACATTTTCCCGGTGGTCACGGTGCCGGTCTTGTCCAGCACGACGGTGTCGATGCGCCGGGTCGACTCCAGCACCTGCGGGCCCTTGATCAGGATGCCCAGCTGCGCTCCGCGGCCCGTGCCCACCAGCAGCGCGGTCGGTGTGGCCAGGCCCAGCGCGCAGGGGCAGGCGATGATCAGCACCGCCACCGCCGCGCCGAACGCGGTCGACACCGCGGCGCCGCTGCCGAGCCAGAAGCCCAGTGCGGCAACCGATATCGCGATGACGATCGGGACGAACACCCCGGACACCTGATCGGCGAGCCGCTGCACGGGCGCCTTACCGCTCTGCGCGTCCTCCACCAGCTTGGCCATCTGGGCCAACTGGGTGTCGGAGCCGACACGGGTGGCGCGCACGGTCAGCAGGCCGCCCGCGTTCACGGTGGCGCCGACGACCTGATCGCCGGGCCCCACCTCGACGGGCACCGGTTCACCGGTCAGCATGCTCATGTCGAGCGCCGAATTGCCGCTCACCACGACACCGTCGGTGGCGACCTTCTCGCCGGGCCGCACCAGGAACTCCGTGCCGACGCGCAATTCGCCGACCGAGATCCGGGTTTCGACGCCGTCGCGTAGCACCGCCACATCCTTGGCGCCGAGTTCCAGCAGTGCCCGCAGCGCCGAACCGGCCTTGTCCTTGGATCGGGTCTCGAAGTATCGGCCCGCCAGGATGGCGACGATCACGACCGCCGTGACCTCGAAGTACAGCGCGGACGCGGAGTCGGTGCGCGCGATCGCCAGGCTGAAGGCATGTTTCATGCCGGGCATCCCGGCCTCGCCGAAGAACAGCGCGTACACCGACCAGGCGAACGCCGACAGGCTACCCAGGGAGATCAGCGTGTCCATGGTGGCGGCGCCGTGCTTGGCGTTGACCCATGCGGCGCGGTGGAAGCTCGCGCCACCCCACACCACGATGGGCGCGGTGAGGGTCAGCGAGAGCCACTGCCAGTTGTCGAACTGCAGCGCCGGAATCATGCCCATGGCGACCACCGGAATCGCCAGGGCCAGGCTGACCAGCAGCCGATGCCGCAGCTGGGCGATCGGCCCGGGTGTCGAATCCTGTTCCGGGGCAGGGGTTTCGGCCGGTGCGGTCTCGTGCACCTGGGCGGTGTAGCCGGTGTCGACCACCGTATCGATCAGCTGCGCCGAGGTCACCGAGTCGGGGAAGCTGACCTTCGCCTTCTCGGTCGCGTAGTTCACCGTCGCGCTGACGCCGTCGATCCTGTTGAGCTTCTTCTCGATTCGTGCCGCGCAGGAGGCGCACGTCATGCCGCCGATATCCAGCTCGATCGACTGCGCGGTGGCAGGGATGCTCATGAGTGCCCTCCTTCGTGATGTCCGGTTCCGCCCGGGGTGGGGGCGGATGTGGTTGCGGCGTCGGTGAATTCCGCGGTGTGCACCGTTCCCGCGTGCTGGAAGTCCAGATACAGACGGTACGTGCCCGCGGTGGGTGCCTGGGCGTGGAATGCCACGTCGGGTCCGGCAGGGGTCTTGCCGACCTCACCCTGCGGGTGTACATGCAGGTAGGCGAGGTCGCTGGTGCGCAGCGCCACCAGGTGCCCGTAGGCGCCCAGATAGGGTTGCAGATCGGTGACCGGCTTGCCGTCGCGGGTCACGGTGAATCTCAGCTCACCGCCCGCGGTGGACAGGTCGCCGGTGCGGGTGACCCGGTAGCCGTCCACCTCCGCGATGCGAGAGACGGGCGGCAGCGGCTTGTCGACCACCGAGCCCGCCACCTGCACCGTGCGGCTCAGGGTGAGATCCGGCCCGCCGGCGGGAACGAAGTCGGCGAAGACCCGGTAGTTCCCGGGCTCGGCCCACGTCCAGTCGATGGACCAGGTGCCGTCGGCCGCCATGGCCGGGTGCACGTGCCGGTACTGGCTCGCGTCGGACCGCACCACGATCAGGTGCAGGTCCTTGTCGTGCTGCGGGGCGAAGGCGGTGACTGCCGTGCCGTCCGGCCGTGTGACCCGGAACCGCAGGGTGCCAGGCTGATTCGGCGCTGCCGGAGCCGAGATCTCGGTGAGGGCGTAGCCGTCGCGGGCCGAGTCCAGACCGGTCTCGGCAGTCTGAGAGGAGTGCGTGTCGCCCTGACCGGGGCCGGGCTCGGCCGGGTCGCCCACCAGGGCGCCGATGCCGAGCGCGGCCCCGAACAGCACGACCAGGCCGCCGCCGAAGGCGGCGAACCTCAGTCTGTCGTTCATCAGCTCGCCACCTGATATCCCGCCTCGTCGACGGCGGCGACGACGTCGGCATCCGCGACCGGCGCGGTGGATTCCACCTGCACCCGCCCGCTGGCGAGGTCCACGTCGACGTTGGTGACTCCGTCGATCTTGCCGATCTCCTTCTGCACCGATCCGGCGCAGTGGCCGCAGGTCATGCCGGTGACGGTGTAGGTGCTGGTCGCCATGATCGACTCCTTCGATGTCATCTTATACGGTGTGGGGGTATCGCCCCAACACAGATGAAGATACCCCCCATGGGTACCTTGCGCAAGTGATCCGGGCCACCGGATCGTGTCGCCCGCCTTCGTGGCGGCAGTTGTCGCCCCGGCGCATTACGCTTGGAGCCCGTGCTTTCAGTTGTGCCCAGTCCCGTGGTCGTGCGGGCGCCCTCGAAGGTGAATCTGCACCTCGGGGTGGGCGATCTGCGTGAAGACGGGTACCACGAGCTGACCACCGTATTCCAGGCGCTGTCGCTGAGCGACGACGTGGAGATCGCCCCGGCGGCCTCGCTGACGGTACGGGTCAGCGGGGAGGGCGCCGCGCAGGTGCCCACCGATCGGACGAATCTGGTGTCGCAGGCCGCGGTGCGGCTGGCGCACCTGGCCGGTCGGGCGCCGCTGGTGGAGATCTCGATCCGCAAGGGCATTCCGGTGGCGGGCGGGATGGCCGGTGGCAGCGCGGATGCCGCGGCGGCGCTGGTCGGACTGAACGAGCTGTGGGACCTGGGCCTGTCGCGCGACGACCTGGCGGCCGTGGCGGCCGAACTCGGCAGCGATGTGCCGTTCGCGCTGTTCGGCGGCACCGCGCTGGGGCGCGGCCGGGGCGAGAAGCTGCTACCGGTGTTGTCGCGCAACAGTTTTCACTGGGTACTGGCACTCGCGAAGGGCGGCCTGCCCACCCCCGGGGTGTACCGGGAACTGGACCGCCTGCGCGAGCAGGGCGACCCGCCGCGCCTGGGCGAGCCGCAGCAGCTGCTGCAGGCGCTGGCCTCCGGGGACCCGCGGCTGCTGGCCCCCCTGCTGGGCAACGACCTGCAGGCGGCCGCGCTGTCGCTGAAGCCGGAGCTGCGCCGCACCCTGCGCGCGGGAGTCACCGCGGGCGCACTCGCCGGAATCGTGTCCGGCTCCGGCCCGACCTGCGCATTCCTGTGCGAGGGCGAGGAGGCCGCGGTCTCGGTCGCGGCGGAACTGTCCGGCGCGGGGGTGAGCCGCAGCGTCCGCACCGCCGCGGGCCCGGTACCCGGCGCCCGTGTCCTCGGCGACACTCCGCACCACCCCTGACGGGAGCGGCGCACGGTCTCGAAGGGCCACCGGTGCAGCCGGCGCGGCGGTCGCGAGGAACCCGCCGCCCGCGAACCGCCGGGCGGAAGCCGGTGGCGCGATCGGTACGCTTGCCTTCGGTAATTACCGGCGCGGTACGGCAGCACAGAAGGATTCATGGCCAACCTGATCAATCTCGAACAAGTCCACAAGAGCTTCGGCATCACGCCGCTGCTGGACGACGTCTCCCTCGGGGTGCAGGAGGGGGAGCGGATCGGGGTGGTGGGCCTCAACGGCGGCGGCAAGACCACGCTGCTCGAGGTGCTGACCGGGATCGAGGAGCCCGACCGCGGGCGAGTCAGCCGCCGTGGCGACCTGCGCATGGCGGTGGTGACACAGCGCGGCGTGCTCCCCGAGGGCGCCAAGGTCGGCGAGGTGGTGCTGGCCGGGCTGGCCGACGACGCGCGCACCGACGGTGTCGCCGAGCACGAGTGGGCCTCGAATCCGCGCATCCGCACCGTGCTCGAGGGTATCGGCATCGCGGATCTCGGCATGGACGCGCCGGTGGCGAACCTGTCCGGCGGTGAGCGCCGCCGGGTGGCGCTGGCCGCGGCCCTGGTCCGCGAGCTGGACGTGCTGGTGCTCGACGAGCCCACCAACCACCTGGACGTCGAGGGTGTGCAGTGGCTGGCCGACCATCTGCTCTCGCGCCGCAGCGCGCTGGTGGTCGTGACGCACGACCGCTGGTTCCTCGATACCGTCGCCACCCGCACCTGGGAGGTGGTGGGCGGCAAGGTGGAGAGCTACGAGGGCGGCTACAACGACTGGATCTTCGCCCGCGCCGAACGCGCCCGGCAGGCCGACGCCACCGAGGCCCGCCGCCGCAATCTGGCCCGCAAGGAGCTGGCCTGGCTGCGCCGCGGCCCGCAGGCGCGCACCTCGAAACCGCGCTACCGGGTGGAGGCCGCCGAGGCATTGATCGCCGACGTGCCCGCGCCGCGCGACACCGTGCAGCTGGCGTCGTTCGCCCGAAAGCGGTTGGGGCGCGTGGTGATCGAGCTGGAGAACGCGACCGTCGCCGCGCCAGCTGGCCCCGGCGCGTCTTTGGCCGGGGGCCGCGAACTGGTGCACGATCTGACCTGGCGGCTGGCGCCCGGCGAGCGCGTCGGCCTGGTCGGGGTGAACGGCTCCGGCAAGACCACGCTGCTGCGGGTGCTGGCCGGTGCGGTGGAACCGGCCACCGGCAAGCGGATTCAGGGGCAGACCGTCCGAATCGGCTGGCTGCGCCAGGAACTCGACGATCTGCCCACGGATATGCGTGTGCTGGAGGCGGTGTCGGATGTCGCCGAGCGAACCATGCTGGGCGACAAGGAGATCTCCGCCGGTCAGCTCGCCGAACGGCTCGGTTTCACGCCCGCCAAGCAGCGCACGCCGGTCCGGGACCTGTCTGGTGGTGAGCGCCGCCGCCTGCAGCTGACCCGCATCCTGATGGGCGAACCGAACGTGCTGCTGCTCGACGAGCCCACCAACGACCTCGACATCGACACCCTGCAGCAGCTCGAGGACCTGCTCGACGGCTGGCCCGGCACCCTCGTGGTGATCAGCCACGACCGCTACCTGATCGAGCGCATCTGCGACTCCACCTGGGCGCTGTTCGGCGACGGCAAGCTCACCAACCTGCCCGGCGGCATCGAGGAGTACCTGCGCAGGCGCGCCGCACTCGGCGCGGCGGCCCAGCGCCCCGCCGCCAACGGATCGTCGAATTCGGCCGCCCCCGCGACGGATTCGGCCGCCTACCGCGCCGCCCGCAAGGAATTCGGCCGCCTCGAACGGGCATTGGAGAAGCTGACCGAGCGGGAGGCGAAGCTGCACACGGCCCTCGCCGAGGCCGCCACCGACCCCGACAAACTGGTCTCCCTCGGCGCCGAGCTGAAACAGGTCCAGGCCGAGAAGGAGTCGACCGAGGAGCGGTGGCTGGAGCTGGCCGACGAGGTCGGTTAGCCCGGCTACAACGCCTGGTCGAGCGGCGGCACCGGTAGGCAGGTGCGGACGAAATCGGTGCCGAAGCCGGTGAGGGCGATGCTGCGGTAGAAGACCTTGGTGCCGAAGCCGGTGCGCTTGAGCAGGCGGCGCACCTCGGGCTGGGATTCCAGGAGCTGGTAGCGGGCGGGATTGTCCAGCGGGTCGCGGGTCGACTCGACCAGGCCGAGCCGGCGCAGGTTGGTGAGGTATGAGCCGATCCGTTCGGGGAAGCGCAGGGTGGCGTCCGTGCCGATCATGTTGAGCCCCGGCTCGATTCGCTGCGCGCCCGGATTCAACGGCCGCCCGGTCCGGATGTCCAGCGCCGGTTGCGCACCGTCGAGATACAGGAACCGCAGGACGCGCGCCTCGTCGGGCGCGAGGTCGGACAGTATCCGCGCGAAGGCCGGATGATCGCCGTCGCTCCCGTGCACGCTCGCCGACCGGCGCAGCAGTTCGGCGCCGCGCTCGCGCAGACTCGGTGCGGATTCGGCGGCGGGCCGGTCGATCGGCGGGGGAATCCCGAGGGCGCGCCGCACCGAATCCCGCACTTGCTCACCGGCTTCCGACAGCACGTGCTGGGGCGGCCGCCCGGCCATGCTGCCCCGCACGACGGTGTCGGCGACGCCGAGCGCGGTGCCCACGCCCCAGGCCGTCGCCTCGGTGACCGCCGACAGCGCCACCCGCATCACACCGGTCGCGGTGCGCACCGTGGAATGTCTTCGCGCGGAATCGTTCTCGGCGGTGACGGCCAGCTCGGCCGCCGGGCGTGGCAGCAGTTCGGTGGAGTACTCGGCATCGTCGCCGGGGTCCGGGTCCGTCATATCCATTGCGTCGCAATCGCCGTTCCGAAGATCAGGATATGAGCGTAACCGGCGAACAGGCCCAGCACACCGCCGTGCAGGAACAAAAGCCACTCGTCCTGTCTGATGGCCGAGCGCAACATGTCCACGAAGTCCGGCGGCGGCAGCGCCGCCATCTGCCTGGCGATGTACTGGCTGACATTCTTGCTCTGCTGCGCGTTGAACGCCGGATCGGCGAACGCGGCCGGTGCCAGGCTCTTGGCCTCGTCGGCGAAGCGGGTCTGCAGGGTCTCGTAGTCCCGGCTGCCGATCATGAACTTCAGCGCCCCGCGCGCCGGTCCCAGCGCGCGATCGGTGGCCGGGCGCAGGGTGTCCTCGAGGATCTGCATGGTGCGATCCGACCGCGGGCCGTTGAGCAGTTCGTCCCCGACATTGGCGACGGTCATGACCTGACTGGCCACCAGGTCCGCATATCCGTGGGTGATCTCCGACTGCCGCTTGATCAGCAGGCCCTGCCGCCACGGGCACCACCATCGGGGATAGGCGGGCTCGAAGATCAGATTGATGCCGATCCAGTTCACCACCCAGCCGATGATGATCCCGCCCACCGGCAGCACCACCAGCGTCGGCCAGTGCGTCAGATGCAGAATGCCGACCAGCACCGCGCCCATCGGCGCGCCGAAGTAGAAGCCGAAATTCTGCATGAACCGCAGTTCCTTGGCGCCGAGCACCTGGAACACCATGTTCAGCAGCTGCGGCCGGGACTGGAAATAGCGGATCACCATCGACTTGACGTCGAGCAGCTGCTCGATATTGTTGCCGAGCTCGTCGGTCAGCTCGCGCAGCACATCGGGCAGCTGCTGGCGCACCCGCTCGTGCACCATCTCGCGGACCTGGATGGGCAGGTTGTACCAGAGCTGCGGATGTTCGCGGACCGCGATGTCCTCGACGATGTCGCGGATCTGCTCCTCGGCGAGGGCGGTGAGATGTTCGGCGAGCGCATCGGGCTCCAGCTCCCGGTAGAAGTCGCCGACGCTGCCGAGCTTGGACAGGCCCTTGTCGACGGCGATCGAGGCCATCTTGTCCGCGCGCGAGGGCACGATGCCCTGCCAGCCGGCCCGGCCGTCGTACTGCAGCAGCGGCAGCACCTGAATTCGCTTGGGCAGGTAGGGAAACAGCCAGCGCAGGCCCGGCACCCGGACACCGTGGAAGTGGATCGGCTTGAACAGCATGAGGACGCCGGTCCAGTTGGTGATGTAGCCGATGACGCCGGTGAACAGGGGGATCGTGATCAGTTCCAGCAATAGGGTCGGGTGGATATGAAAAACACTGTCAAGCACGACACCCTCCTGCCGACCCCTACCGGTGACCGCCGCCTCACCGGCACCTCAACGTACCCCGTCGGCTGGGGGGACCTTACTGTGGATTCAGGAATTGGGTCCAATTCGGAGGGGATCTGGTCCACAGCGACCGGAGGTGGGAGACTTCGGTCACATCGGCTGCCCGGAATGTCGCATCGGACATCGGGTACCTGAAGAATGACCACCACCACAGCGGCGGCAATAATGTGAACGGATTTCCGCTCACCTAGGCGATATTCGGAGTAGCACGTGGCAGACGACAGGACCGGACAGGATGTGGTCCGACCCGGTTCCCGCGCCGTGGAACGCAGCTCGGATGTGGAGCAGCGGCAGATCAGCAACGAGGCCCGCCTGATCCGGGGTGTCTTCCGCGCGGCCGGGCTGGCCGCGGGTACTGCCGTGCGTGGCGGGCAGTGGGCGGTCGGCACCACCTACGAGGTCACCAAGGAGATCACGCAGGCCGCGATCAACGGCGAGTCGTCCGCCGATATCGCCGAGCGGGCCGGTGCGGCCCTGCAGTCGGTGGCCCGCAATATCCTCGGCGTCACCGAGGGTTCGGTCCGCGAGATCGTCAGCTACGTTCCCACCGGTAACGGCCATGCGCCGCAGGCCATCCCCGGCGGATATGTCCGTTCGTCGAGCCTCGACGACCTGCGCCGCCGCGGCGAGGCGCTGCTGGCGCGCTCGGCGGATGTGTACTTCACCGAGGACGTGCACCCGGCCTACGACCGGATCCTCGACCAGATCGCCCCCGACGAGGCCCGCATCCTGCGCTTCATGGCCCTCAACGGACCGCAGCCGTCGGTGGACGTGCGCACCAACCGGCCGCTGGGCATCGGCTCGGAGCTGGTGGCCGGGGATCTGACCTCGGTGCCGGAGCAGTCGGGTGTGCGCTACCCGGATCGCGCCCGGTTGTACCTGATCAATCTGAACCGGCTCGGGCTGCTGGTGACCTCCGACGATCCGGTGGTGCTGAGCCGCTACATGGTGCTCGAGGTGCAGCCGGTGGTGGAGTCGGCGCTCAAGCAGGCGGGCCGGGTGCCGAAGATCGTGCGAAAGAGTCTGCGCCTGACCGAGTTCGGCGAGGACTTCTGCAAGACCTGCTTCAGTATCAACGGGTCGTAACGCTTCCGATAGCAATCCGATACAAATTTCCCGATCCGCGCAGATCCGGCACAGCGGATGGGATTGTGGAGGTATGGATTCCGATGCCGTCTCCGCGATCAGCCGGCTGAAGTTCCGGTACCTGCGGGCACTCGACACCAAGTCCTGGGACGAGTTCGCCGATACCCTGATCCCGGAGGCGACGGCGACCTACAGCGAGTACCTGCAGTTCGAATCGCGCGACGCGTTCCTGGCGTTCATGCGCAATACGCTCGGCCCGCACGTGATCACCGAGCATCGCTGTGACCATCCCGAGATCGACGTCGACGGCGACAGCGCGACCGGCACGTGGTACCTGGCCGATACGGTCCTCATCCCCGCCCACAACATGCTGCTGCGCGGGGCCGCGTTCTACAACGACCAGTACGTGAAGTGCGACGACGGCCGCTGGCGCATCGCCCACACCGGCTACGAGCGCACCTACGAGGTGGTGCTGTCGCTCTCGGACCTGCCCAGCCTGCGTTTGACCTCCAGCCGCTGGGGCCTGATCGCCCGCGAGCCGGGGATGACACCGGACAGCGAGGGCCCGCCACCGGACGCCGCCGAGACGATGGGCTGAGCGGAATCAGTCGGTGGCGGCGACCAGTGGCTCCAATGTCAGCTCGGACATTTCCTTCTGGATGTACTGGAATCGCCACTTGTCGCTGAACAGGGCCAGGATGGCGCCGTCGGTGCGGGTGAAGACCTCGACGCCACGCTGGCGATCGAGTTCCGGCGCCGAGGCGGCGTCGGTGCGGCGGGCCAGCTGATACGGCAGGAAGTCGAGCTGGGTCTCGACGTTGAACTCCGCCTGCATGCGCGCGGTGACGACCTCGAACTGCATCGGGCCGACCGCGGCCAGCACGGGGGAGGCGTCGCCGCGGGTGTCGTTGCGCAGCACCTGCACCACGCCCTCGGAATCCAGCTGGTCGATCGCCTTGCGGAACTGCTTGTACTTACCCGCGCTGCGGGCGCGCAGCGTGGCGAAATGCTCGGGGGCGAACGACGGGATCGGCGGGAACTGCACCTTCTTGTCCACGAACAGGGTGTGGCCGGGCGCGAGCGCGGTCGCGTTCACCAGGCCGACCACATCGCCCGGATAGGCGGTGTCGACGGTGGCGCGCTCGCGGCCGAACACGGTCAGCGCGTACTTGGTCGCGAAGGGCCGCCCGGTCTGGGCGTGCGTGACCACCATGCCGCGCTCGAACTCACCGGACACGATCCGCATGAAGGCCAGCCGGTCGCGGTGCGCGGTGTCCATGCCCGCCTGCACCTTGAACACGACCGCGCTGAACGGATCGCCGGGCTCGCGCGGGGTGCCGTCGACATCGGCGCGCGGGCCGGGCGCGGGCGCCAGGGCCACCAGCGTGTCCAGCAGCTGGCGCACGCCGAAGTTCAGCATGGCCGAGGCGTAGATGACCGGCGAGGTCTGCCCGGCCAGGAACATCTCCTGGTCGTGGTCCTGGCCGGTGGCCGAGAGCAGTTCGCTCTCCTCGGCGGCGGTGGTCCACGCCTCGCCCTCGCGCGCGGCCGCCTGGTCGGGGCGGTAGGACTCCTCCGGTGCTATGGTGGCGCCGCCCGCGGTGCGGGTGAAGTGGACGTATTCGGTGGCCGCGCCGTCGGGGCCGCGGCGCAGCAGGCCGCGGAAATCACCCGCGATGCCGACGGGCAGGAACAGCGGCGTGGGGATCAGGCCGATCCGCTCGTTGATCTCGTCGAGCAGCTCCAGCGGCGCGCGGCCCGGGCGGTCCCACTTGTTGATCACGGTGATGACCGGGATGCCGCGGTGGCGGCACACCTGGAACAGCTTCAGCGTCTGCGGCTCCAGGCCCTTGGCGGCGTCGATGAGCATGACCGCCGCGTCGACGGCCGTCAGCACCCGGTAGGTGTCCTCGGAGAAGTCCGAGTGGCCGGGGGTGTCGACGAGGTTGATCACGCAGTCGTCGTATTCGAACTGCAGCGCGGTCGAACTCACCGAGATGCCGCGCGCCTTCTCCATCTCCATCCAGTCCGAGACCGTCGAGCGGCGCCCGGCCTTGCCGTGGATGGCGCCCGCCTCGGCGATCTTCTTGGCATGCAGCGCCAGGGCCTCGGTGAGCGTGGATTTACCCGCGTCGGGATGCGAGATCACCGCGAATGTGCGCCGCCGCGCGACCTCTTCGGCCAAACCGGACGCGGTCGCGCCAGCAGTCGGAGAATTCACGGGGGAGGGCTCCTCTTCGCGGGACAGGCAACCGCTCCAGGGTACGTGAACGGCATTTCGGTCCCGCGTGGGGGAGATGTGCCGAAATGCCCGGGGTAGGCCCGGTGCGGGGGCGTGTCGCCCGCGTGCTAGTCTTCTCGGGTTGTCTCGGCGAGGGTGAGTCCTTGTGCACACCGTGATCGACGTGGCCCGGCTTCCGGCCGTCCTCGTTCGGTCTTCGCCCGACGAGCAGACCTCAGCCCAGGATCAGCCCCTGGCAGCACGTAGACCGCCCGGAGAGCCGTAGGAGTTCATCAGTCATGTCCGACGCCAGCCTTCTCGAAGCCACCGTCCGCACCGAGTTCGGCAAGGGCGCCGCGCGCCGCACCCGCCGGGCCGGCAACGTGCCCGCCGTGCTGTACGGCCACGGCGCCGCCCCGCAGCACCTCTCGGTCAACGCCCAGGACTTCGCCGCCATTCTGCGTCAGCACGGCGCCAACGCGGTGCTGAACCTGGAGATCGACGGCAAGAAGCAGCTCGCGCTGACCAAGTCCGTTGTGGTGCACCCGATCCGCCGCTACATCGAGCACGCCGACCTGCTGACCATCAAGAAGGGCGAGAAGGTCGTCGCCGATGTGCACGTCGTGCTGACCGGTGACGCCGCCGCGGGCACCCTGGTCACCCAGGACGCCACCACGCTGTCCATCGAGGCCGATGCGCTGAACATCCCCGAGGAGATCGAGGTCTCGGTCGAGGGCGTCGAGGCCGGTACCCAGATCACCGCCGGTGAGATCGCGCTGCCGAAGGGTGTCACCCTGGCCGGCGACCCGGAGACGCTGATCGTCAACATCATCACCGCGCCGGCCGCCGAGGCCGAGGAAGAGGCGTCCGAGGAAGAGGCCGCCGAAGGCGAGAGCGCCGAATAAGAGCCTCGCGCAACGGTTCTCGATGACCGAGCCGAATGCCGGGCCCGCGCTGGTGGTCGGACTGGGTAATCCCGGGTCCGAGTACGAGCGCACCCGGCACAATGTCGGGTTCATGGTCGCCGATGTGCTCGCCGGGCGCGTCGGCGGCCGGTTCACCGTGCACAAGAAGTCGGGCGCCGATCTGCTGGAGGCCCGGCTGGACGGGCGCAAGGTGCTGATCGCCAAGCCGCGCTCGTACATGAACGTCTCCGGCCGCCCGGTCGCGGCGCTGGCGCGGTTCTTCTCGGTGCCGCCCACCGAGGTGATCGCCATCCACGACGAGCTCGATCTGCCGTTCGGCACGATCCGCCTCAAGCGCGGCGGCGGCGAGGGCGGCCACAACGGATTGCGTTCGGTCTCCAGCGCTTTGACCACCAAGGATTATCTGCGGGTGCGGTTCGGCATCGGCCGCCCACCCGGCCGCCAGGACCCCGCCGACTTCGTCCTGAAGCCGTTCTCCTCGGTGGAACGCAAGGAACTCCCGGTCTGCGTCGAACAGGCCGCCGACGCGGTCGAACTCCTCCTGAAGGTCGGCCTGGAGCCCGCACAGAACCAGCTGCACTGAGCGGCTCACCGCGCCGCGCCGAGGGCGGCGACGGCGTCGACGAAGCGGTCGAGTTCCTCGGTGGTGACGAAGCAGTGCGGGGAGGCACGCACCACCGCGTCCAGGTGGCGTGCGGACATGTCGAGCAGCGTGGAGCCGCGATGGCTCACCGTGACGGTGATGTCCTGCTCGCGCAGCCGATCGCGGATCTCGTGCGGATGCACGCCGTCCACCGTGAACGAGACGATGCCGCTGTGCAGGGTGCCGAGGTCGCGCACGGTCACGCCGGGTACCTGCGGCAGCGTCTTGCGCAGCTGTCCGGCATTGGCCGCGACCGCGGCATAGACGTTGCCGGGGCCGAGCTCGAGCAGATACCGCACGGCGGCGCCGAGGCCGAGGCGCGCGGCGACGTCGTGCTCCCAGAATTCGAACCGCGTGGCGTCGGGCATCAGGCGATACTCCTGCGGTCCGGTCCATGAGGCACTGTGCAGATCCAGGCGCGCGGGCTCCATGGTCGCGGCCAATTCCGGTCGGACATAGAGGAATCCGGTGCCGCGCGGCCCGCGCAGCCACTTGCGCCCGGTCGCCGACAGCGCATCGACGTCCAGTGCGGTGACATCGATCGGAATCTGGCCCATCGACTGGCAGGCGTCCAGCAGCACCGTGGCGCCGACCCGGTGCGCGATCCGGGCGGCCTCGGCGACCGGATTGACCAGGCCGCCGTTGGTCGGGGCGTGCAGCAGCGACACCAGCTTCACCCGCTCGTCGACCAGGTCGGCGAGGGCCTCGAGATCGATCTGGCCGGTCGCGTCGCTGGGGATGGCCTCCACGACGGCTCCCGTGGCGCGGGCGCGCTGCAGCGCGGCGATGGCATTGCTGGCGTAGTCCGCCCCCGACACCAGGATCCGGTCGCCCGCGGACAGCGGAATCGAATAGAAGAAGTCGGCCCAGGACCGGGTTGCGCTGTCGCTCAGGGCGATACCCGACGGGTCGGCGTTGATGAGCGCGCCGATCGCGGACTTGACGGCGGCCAGATCGTCGAGCCGCTCGTTGGCCGCGCGGTAGCCGCCGACCTCGGCCTCGCGCCGCAGGTGGCCGATCACCGTGTCGAGCACGACCCGGGGCGGCAGCGAGGATCCGGCGCTGTCGAGGAATACCGGCGACGGCCGGGAGGGGTCGTCGTAGGCGGGGATGTCGGCGCGAAGGCGAGTCTGGTCCAGCACCTCACCGACGATAGAAGACTCAGATGTTTGCCCTGGTAGGGAGGGTTGGTCGGCGGACCGTCACCAACTTTTCGGACTCCTTGTCGGTAGCCGCCATTATTCTGGTTCGGGTCGGCGGAAGGCGGTGGCCGGGTCTTCCCACACATCCGACACAGCTATCGGCGGCACTGCTGCGGCGGCTGAAAACTCTCAGTCGCGGCAGAGCGGAGGTTGGCATGGCAGTCACGGCGGTACGGGCCCCGATCGGTGCGGGCGCCGGCTTCTCCTCCCGGGCGGTGGCCGAGGCCTATGTGGGCGGCGTCTGCTTCAAACAGGGCCCACCGACGCTGATCGGCGCCGAACTGGAGTGGCTCACCGCGCAGGGTGGGTCTTCGGCGCCGGGTGCGCGTCCGGAGCTGCCGGTGCTCGCGGAGGCACTGGGACCGTACGCACCGCGGTCCGTCGCCCCCGATTCTCCGGCTCTGCCGCTGCCGGGGGGCAGCCGGGTCACCGTCGAACCCGGCGGTCAGATCGAACTTTCCAGCGCCCCGTTCGGGGCCGCTTCCGAATTGTGTGAGCACCTGCGCGAGGATGCGCGCCGCTTGGAGACGCTGCTCCACACTCGTTCCATTCGCACCGTCGCCGCCGCGGCCGATGCCGCCCGCGGGCCGTCCCGGGTGCTGCAGCTGCCGCGCTACCAGGCCATGGAGCGCTGTTTCGACGGCATCGGGCCGTTCGGCCGACTCATGATGTGCAATACCGCCGCGACGCAGGTGAGCGTCGACGCGGGCGCCGACCGCGCCGAGGTGGCGGCCCGCTGGACCGCGCTGTATGCCATCGGCCCCGCGCTGCTGGCGGCCTTCGCCTGTTCGCCGGACCTGCACGGCGCGCCGACCGGTACGTGGGCCTCGCAGCGAATGCGGGCCTGGCTGCGCCTCGATCACGCCCGCACCCGCCCGGCGGTGCAGCACTGGTCCGATCCGATGACCGAATACGCGCGCTGGGCGCTGGACGTGCCGCTGCTGTGCGTGCGCCGCACCGACGGCGAGGGCGACTGGGCCGCGCCGCCGGGCGCCACCTTCGCCGATTGGTTGTGCGGCGCGCTCGACGACGAGGTCGGGCGCCGCCCCGAACAGGCCGATCTCGACTATCACCTCAGCACGATGTTCCCGCCGGTGCGGGCCTCGGGGCATCTCGAGGTGCGCTATCTGGACGCGCAGCCGGGCGAGGGCTGGACCGTGCCGATCCATGCCCTCGAGGCGCTCATGTCGACACCGGCCGTGGTCGCCGAGGCCACCCGGCTGGCGGCCCCGGTCGCGGGCCAGTGGCTGGAGGCGGCGCGCCGCGGCCTGGCGGATCCGCAGATCCGTTCGGCCGCCGTCGATCTGCTCGCGCTGGCCGCCGAGCACGCGGCGACGCCCGCGGCCGCGGGCGAACTACACGCGGCCGCGCACCGATGTCGCAGCGGCCGCACGCCCACCGGCGAACCGGCCGCCTGTGAGGCCCCGGAGGTGAACGGCTGATGCGGCACAGCGGGGCGGACGGCACTCCATCACTACAGCTCGACGAAAGCGACGCTCTCACATGACTGTTCATCTCACCGGGACCGACCGCGCCGAGACCGAGCGGCTGCGCGAGCAGATCGCCGAGGTGCTCATGCGCGCGCGGGCGCGCACGGCGGCACTGACCGACTGCATCGACGAGGCAGAGCTGGTGGCCCAGCATTCGCGGCTGATGAGCCCGCTGGTCTGGGATCTGGCGCACATCGGCAATCAGGAAGAACTGTGGCTGGTGCGCGATGTCGGCGGGCGGGAACCGGTGCGCGCCGATATCGATCACCTCTACGACGCCTTCCAGCATCCGCGCGCGGACCGGCCCGCGCTCCCGCTGCTCAACCCCGACGAGGCCCGCGGTTATGTCGGCTCCGTGCGGCTGAAGGTGTGGGATGTGCTGTCGCACAGCACCTTACGGGGCGCGCGGCTGGTCGACGGTGGCTTCGCCTTCGGGATGATCGCCCAGCACGAGCAGCAGCACGACGAGACCATGCTGGCCACCCATCAGCTGCGGACGGGGGCGGGGGGGGGGGGGGGGGGGGGGGGGGGGGGGGGGGGGGGGGGGGGGGGGGGGGGGGGGGGGGGGGGGGGGGGGGGGGGGGGGGGGGGGGGGGGGGGGGGGGGGGGGGGGGGGGGGGGG
>NZ_JARWQD010000075.1 GCF_029869545.1 Nocardia wallacei
CCCCCCCCCCCCCCCCCCCCCCCCCCCCCCCCCCCGCTCCGCCCCCCACCCCCCCCCCCCCGCCCCCCCCCCCCCCCCCCCCCCCCCTCGGGCCGGGCTGGACGGGAAATACTGTGCGACCGCGGGAGAGAAATGCGGCGCCCGACAACTGAGTGCTCGCTGCCACTCCGGCGGAACGTCATATTCCCGCCACTCCGGCGAAACGTCATATTCCCCGTCCCCACGGCCCCCCGGGCCGTGAGGACGGGGAACATTGCACGGCGGGTCCGCGAGTGGATATGTAGCGCACAGGGCGCGAGTGAACAAGTAGTACCCAGGGCACGCGCCTGCGTCTCACACACCAAAACAATTACGATCGACTCGACCGAGCAACGTAACGTGCCGCCTTTCGCTCGCCTTCGAGGGTCAGGTGGCCTTCAGCAGTCATCCTTCGCAGCAGCCTGCTAGCTTGCTGCGACGTGATCATGCAAAGTTCTGCTGCCTGGGCACGAGTTATCGACCCGAAGGAATCCACATATTGCAAGACCATGCGCTCCTGCTGTATGGGATCGGTACCGCGCACGCGGACATAAGCAGGCGGATTGTCCAACGCGCGATAGACGGCAGCAGACAGGTGATACATGCGGCCACGGCCGCTGCCGCGCAGCTCCACCAGGCCCGCTTCGATCATTCGGCTCAAGCCTGCCCTTGTCTCTCCCTGCGTCCTGTGCAGTTGTTCCGCGATCTCGTTTGCGGAAAGCTTTGTCTGCGAACGCAACTCATGAAGAACCTGCAGGTCGAACAGGCCCATCGGACGACCCGTGGTCTCCTCATGCTGAAGAATGACCCGGGCCAGAGCGACATCGGCGTGCCCGAGTGGGATCACAGCACGAACCAGCCGATCCGTCGATTGGCTGTAATCGGGAGCGTCTCGACCAAGTCGCAGCAAGGAGGCAAACATCAAGCTGACTCCGCGCCCGCTCCGCTCGACGATTCCCGCACGGCGAAATGCGTCGGCCAGTATTGGGCTTCGCGGTTGCGAGACCGTCAACAAGTTGTCCAATCGGACACCAGGTGGAAAGCCTCCGGAGCTGGTCACCTCGAAGCTGTCGTCGTTGATCGCGAGCCGAATCGGGCCTACGGCCGTGTAATCACGATGAACCAGCGCGTTCGCGATAACCTCGCGTGCAACGACCTGAGGAACTGTCGGGATCGAAACCCGAAGCAGCCCGAGTTGCAGCTCCTCGTCACGGTTCCACGACGACACTCGATCGAAGAGCTCCTGCGCAGCCTTCAACAAGGGGCTTCTGGTGAAATTGTTGACCTCTACCGCAAGCCCGTTGAACAGCTGAAACGCGACCTCATGGTTCGGGATATGATGACTTATCGCGACCTCGTTGCCGAACAGGAGGACAGCGCCCAGCGTGGGCCGATCGACACCATCGTCAGCGAGTCGCAGAACACCGAGCGCGCGGCAGACTTCGACATAGGCTAGCGACAACCGAGTCTGCGCCGGACGCGGCAGCCATGCGACGAAATCGGTCGAACTCCACCGGGTCAAGATCTCCCATGGTCGCCTCGCGCGCAGGCAGCGATGCGAAATTCAATGCTCCTCTGTCGATTTCATGCGCAAGCATCTCGTAAGCCGGAAATGGCAGGCATTGCGGCGCCCCATCAATCTTCAGCGCCCGCCGCAGATAGACACCGCCTCGACACCGACAAGAAGTACGCCGCCGTCTCCGTTCGCCATACACACAACCGTCTCGACCAGGTCGGTGTCGTTGAACTTGCCCGCCACGCCCCGCTTGAACTCCGTCGTGAGAGTTTCCCCTTGCTCGATCAGAGCACGAACCCTATCGACCTCCATGTGTGCAGCTTATACATATTTTTGAATCATATAGACATTGACATCAGGTCACTGATCAAAAATATGGATCACGGCCGCTATCAGCGCGTCAGCACCTGCACGTCACGTATCGGCGGGGTCTTGCCGAACTTGGCGCGCAGCGGATAGATCGCCGCTACCACCACGAGTGTGACCGTGGAGGAGATCAATTGGGTGCGCATGGAGGGCATGATCGCGGCCGAGACCAGGACCGCGGCCAGGGCGGTTATCACCAGCCAGCTCAGGTAGGGGTGGAACCACAGGCGGTAGGTGAGGGCGGCGGGGTCCTCGCGTTGCAGGCGGGCGCGTAAGCGCAACTGGGAGAACATCACTGCCAGGTACAGGAAGGCCAGCAGCACGCCGATCGAGTTCACCAGGAATGTGAACACGCGATCCGGCGAGACGTAGGACGCGACCACCGCGCACCAGGCGGCGACGGTCCCCAGCAGCACGGCGCGGGCGGGCACCCCGCGGCGGTTCACCCGCACCAGACCGGCGGGGGCGTCGCCGTCGCGAGTCAGCACGTAGAGCATGCGCGAGGACACGTAGATCGCCGAATTCAGCACCGACAGCACCGCGGTCAGGATCACCACCTGCATGACCGTGCCCGCGGCGGGCACGCCCATGGTGTCCAGCGCGCTGACGAACGGGCTGGTCAGCACCTTGGCATCGTCCCACGGCAGGATCGTCACCACCAGCAGGATCGACGCCACGTAGAACAGCGCGACCCGCCACAGCACGTTGCTGGTGGCCCGGGCCACGGCCTTGCCGGGCTCGGCGCTCTCGGCCGCGGCCAGCGTCACGATCTCGGTACCGCCGAAGGCGAAGATCACCACGACGATCGCCGACAGCACCCCGGTCCAGCCGCTGGGCGTGAATCCGCCGTGCGCGGTCAGATTGCCGAATCCCGCATGGCCGTTCGGCCACAGCCCCAGCACGTAGAGCACGCCGAGGATCAGGAACACCACGATCGCGGCGACCTTGATGGAGGCGAACCAGAACTCGAATTCACCGAACGAGCGCACCGACACCAGATTGACCGCGGTCATCACGAGCAGCAGCGCGGCGGCGAGCACCCACTGCGGCAGCTCGATCCACTCGGCCAGGATCGCCGCGCCCGCGGTCGCCTCCGCGCCGACCAGGATCACGTACATGTACCAGTAGAGCCAGCCGACGGTGAATCCGGCGAAGGGCCCCAACGCGATTCGCGCATATTCGGCCAGCGATCCCGCCACCGGCCGGGCCACGACCATCTCGCCCAGCGCCCGCAGCACGCACAGCACCAGCACCCCGGCCGCCGTGTAGGACAGCACCGCCGCCGGGCCCGCGGTCTTGATCACCGAGCCGCTGCCCACGAACAGCCCGGCCCCCACCGCGCCGCCGATCGCGAGCATCGTCATGTGCCGACGGCGCAGGCCGGTGCGCAGGCCGTCGCGCACGGCGCTCGTCTCGTTCATTGGTTACCTTCTGTTCGCCCGGATGTTGCCGTGCCACCCTATCGAGCCCGCACCGAACCGGGAAACCGCAGGTGACAGGGGCTGCTGCCCGCGGTTGTCCGGGGTCGTGGGGCCCTGGAAAGTTCACCGTCCGGGAGTACCGTCGAAAGATATGACCGAAACAACACGGGGGCGGGTCCGGACCGAGCGCAGCCACAAGCGGGTACGGACCTACATCGACGGGCGGCTGGTGATCGACACCACCGCGCCGACGCTGGTGTGGGAGAGCCCCTACTACCCGACCTACTACCTGCCCGTCGCGGATCTGCGCGCCAAGCTCGAGCCGACCGGGTCCACCCGCCACTCCCCCAGCCGCGGTGAGGGCCTGGAGTACGACGTGGTGGTCGACGGCATCACCAGATCCGCTGCGGCCGTGCGCTATCCGGATTCCCCGCTTCCGGAGCTGCAGGATCTGGTCCGGCTGGACTGGGACCTGATGGACGAGTGGTTCGAGGAGGACGAGCCGGTCTACGTCCACCCGCGCGATCCCTACACGCGCGTCGACGTCCTGGTCAGCTCCCGGCACGTGCGGATCGCCATCGCCGGGCAGACCGTCGCCGAGTCCCGCGCACCGCACATCCTGTTCGAAACCGGTTTGCCGCCAAGGTATTACCTGCCGATGACCGACGTCCGGACCGACCTGCTGACGTCCTCCTCGAAGCGGACCCGCTGCCCGTACAAGGGCACGGCCGAGTATTTCAACGTCCGCATCGGCGATGCCGAATATCCGGACCTGGTCTGGATCTACCGGACCCCGCTGCCGGAGAGCCAGAAGGTCGCCGGGCTGGTCTGCTTCTACGACGAGAAGGTGGACGTCTTCATCGACGGAGAGAAGCAGGAACGGCCGAAGACGCCCTTCGGCTGACCCGGCCACGCGCGTTTCGGCCAAAAGCGTGCCGGAAATGCAGGGACGCTACGGGCGCTGAGCATCCCCCAGCAGCTCGTCGACCAGCGCGGGCAGCACGGTGCCGATCGGGTCGCAGATCACCTCGGTCGCCTGTGCGTCGTACGGCGTGGGCTCGGCGTTGACGATGATCAGATCCGCGCCGTTCTCGACCGCGAGGGCGCACATCGAGGCGGCCGGTTCGACCTGTAGGGAGCTGCCGACGGCCAGGAAGATCTCGCTGTCCAGCGCGATTTCCCTTGCCGCCCAGACGGTATCGGGATCCATCTGCTGACCGAACATGACGGTCGCGGCCTTGAGGATGCCGCCGCAGGCCGGGCACGGCGGATCCGCCTCCCCGGCGGCGACGCGCTCCAGGGTCGCGGCCATCGTGGCGTGGTAGTCGCAGCCGATACACACCACGTCGAACATGTTGCCGTGAATCTCCACCACCGATTCCGGCGGCGAACCCGCCCGCTGATGCAGCCGATCGATGTTCTGGGTGATGATCCGGGTATCGCGCCGCCGCGCGAGCCGCGCCAGGGCCCGGTGCCCGTCGTTGGGCCGGGCCTGCCAGGCCGGATTGTCGCGGCGGGCGAGCCAGGCCCGCTGCCGCAGTTCGGGATCGGCGACGTAGTTCTGATACGTGGACAGCAGCTCCGCGATCGGGTCCTCGGTCCACACCCCGCGCGGGCCGCGGAAGTCGGGAATGCCGGAGTCGGTGGAGATGCCCGCGCCGGTGAGCACGCCGATCGGGCCGGTCCGCTGTCGCCACCCTGTGGTCATGGAAACCAGGTTAGGTGGTGATCCCTACGGGGCCTCGCCCAATTTTGATACGCTCATGTATCCGATCAGCGAGGGGAGGCCCGCCGGTGTCGACGTCCACCGAGTCCGGGCCGCCGAGCGCGGGCACCACCGAACAGCGCGGGCGGCGGCTGACCAAGCGCCGGGCACAGACCCGGCAGCGGCTGCTGGACGCGGCCTTCGAGGCGTTCGCGGACGAAGGGTTCGGGCGCTGCACCGTCGAGCAGATCTGCGAGCGGGCGGGATTCACGCGCGGCGCGTTCTACTCCAACTTCACCTCGCTCGAGGAGCTGTTCCTGGCCATGTGGGAACAGCGGTCGCAGCAGTTGCTGCACGAGGTGACCGCGGTCCTCGACGACGACGCCGGTCGGGTGACCGATGTCCGAGCCGGGGTCGAGCAGGTCTTGCGCGCGGTTCCGTTGGACGAGAAGTGGTTTCGCATCACCTTCGAGTTCACCGCGCACGCCCTGCGCAATCCCCCGCTGCGCCGGGTGATGGCCGCCCGCGAGGAGGCGATCGTCGCGGCGCTGCTGCCGGTGCTGGAGGAGCTGCTGGGCCGCGCGGGGCGCACGGTCAACGATCCGGTGGCGCTGGGCCGCGCCCTGGTCGCGGTGCACGACGGCACGGCCACCCAGTGCCTGATCGAACCGGACAGCGCCGTCGCGCGCGAGCGGCGGGCCGATCTGTTCGCCCATATCGCGCTGGCCTACAGCAGGCAACGCGAGGATGATCAATAGTTGGGTCGGGAACTGGAGTAGCAAATGATCTCTGACGGTAGGACCCAGGGCCTTCGTGCCGCCGGTTTCCCGGTCGGTTGTGCGTCCCCTGGTGTCCCTGGTCAGGCAGTGGCCTCTCCAGCTCCCGCCACTTCAAACCGTGCGTGCGGTTCTCCCGCACACGGCTTACCGACGCCGTTCACCACCGGCATTCGGCTTCTCCCGCCAGGGCTTGCCCGCCCTGGGTGCAACCACGATTCCCTTCAGGCTCAACAGCCCGCACCGGTCGGGGGAACGATTGATGACCGCCTTGCCGAAGCCAGCACTGCGTTTATGTCGTTTCCCGATGAACAGTGCGAGCCGCCTGTACGCATGCCGCTGAAGCTTTTCGAGGCGAATCGTGGAGTGGCCGTAGCGGAAATATCCCGCCCAGCCACGCAGAAACCTGTTCAGTTCCGCCACGGTCACCTCGACCGGCACCAGCAGCCTGGACCGGACCGTCAACTCACGGATCCGGTCCCGCGCACGTCGCATCGCCCGATCACTGGGCCAGCGAGCCAGGAACACCACGCCCCGCCGTCCGCGCACGCCCCGCGACCGCACCAGCCGATGGTGAAAACCGAGAAAGTCGAAACCCTCTCCGCCCTCACGCAATTCGACGATGCGAGTCTTGGCTTCCTTCGGTGCCAGACCGAGTTCGGCCAGCAACACCCGCAACCGCGCAAGCGCGGCTTCGGCCTGTTGCCGGGACCTGCACATCACCAGCAGGTCATCGGCGAAACGCACCAGCACCCCGAATTCGCGTGTGTCCCAAGCCCGATCGAGCCGGTGCAGGTACACGTTGCACATCAAGGGACTGATCACCCCGCCTTGCGCGGTTCCGGTGTCCGGGTGGCGAACCATCCCGGACTCCATCACTCCCGCCCGCAGCACACTCCGCAGCAGCTTCAGCACCGTCTGATCGACCACCCGCTCCTGCACGGCCGCCATGAGGCGGTCGTGCGGAATCGCCGAAAAGCAGTCGGCGATATCGGTTTCCACCACCCACCGGCGACCCCGGAAGCTCTCATCGGTGAGAACTTGCAGAGCGTCGTGCGGCGACCGTTTCGGGCGGAACCCGAAACTACAGTCGGCGAACCCCGCTTCGAAGATCGGCTCGAGCACGATCTTGACCGCGGCCTGCACGATCCGGTCACGCACCGCGGGAATCGACAGCGGCCGCCTGTCTTTCGTTCCCGGCTTCGGGATGAACACCCGACGCGCTGGAAGCGGCCGATACGACCCGTCCCGCAGTTCGCGAGCCAGCTCGTCCACGAGCCGGTCAGCGCCGTACTCGTGTTCGATCCAGCCCAGGGTGGCCCGGTCGACGCCCGGCGCGCCACCATTGGCGCGCACCGCGACCCAGCCTCGCCACAGGACATCTCTGCGCAAGACCTTGTCCCACAGCGCATGAAACCGTCGTCCGGGATCGGCCTTGGCCGTCCGGTAAAGCATGTGTTGCAGGGCACGCACCTTGTCCACCGAAACCCTGCCTGCGGCAACGGTTCCGGCGTCGGCGGGACTAGCCAACTCAAGGGCACTCACCGGGCACCTCTCCTGTCATCAGCACGCATCGACGAAGCAGTGGCCCTTCCCTCACCGGCGGTTATGTTGTCCGCTCGGCTCGATCGGTACTACGGCCACCTCCGACGCCCTTCCGGCAGACTTCCACTTCCCGGCTCCTCACCGGTTATAGGTCGCCGCACTCCACCCGATACACGCAGTCGGGTGGGCCGGGGAGGGCCTCTCCAGTTCCCGCCGTCACTATCCGAACGTTCCGCGCCCCTTACGCCGGAGAGTCCTTCACGGCTGCATTTTCAGGGTCTTCACCGCTTCCAAGGCCTTCGCCCATTCCTTCCAGGCTCGGCACTCCCTCGCCCCACCCGTCACCGGGTGAGTGATCTAACGACGCGGCAGGCTTCACTTCACGTTACGGACCGTTCGGTTGCACACCCCACACACGAGGGTGCTCGACGCTGGGCTTCGACACCGCCCGTTTCCAAGCGATACCGCCAGCCTGCTACCGGGCCTCCTGACAGCTACCCGGACCGGACTTCCACCGGCAAGCGACGACGAGCTTACGAATCAGCCGTCAGCCATTCACATAACCAACCACCAACCCTTCTGGACACACA
>NZ_JARWQD010000076.1 GCF_029869545.1 Nocardia wallacei
CCCGAGTAGCAGCGGGCCCGTGGAATCTGCTGTGAATCTGCCGGGACCACCCGGTAAGCCTGAATACTACCTGGTGACCGATAGCGGACTAGTACCGTGAGGGAAAGGTGAAAAGTACCCCGGGAGGGGAGTGAAATAGTACCTGAAACCGTGCGCTTACAATCCGTCAGAGCAGGTCTTTGGGCTTGTGATGGCGTGCCTTTTGAAGAATGAGCCTGCGAGTCATCGGTGTGTGGCGAGGTTAACCCGTGTGGGGGAGCCGTAGCGAAAGCGAGTCCGAATAGGGCGCCCAGAGTCGCATGTCATGGACCCGAAGCGGAGTGATCTACCCATGGCCAGGGTGAAGCGACGGTAAGACGTCGTGGAGGCCCGAACCCACTTAGGTTGAAAACTGAGGGGATGAGCTGTGGGTAGGGGTGAAAGGCCAATCAAACTCCGTGATAGCTGGTTCTCCCCGAAATGCATTTAGGTGCAGCGTCGCATGTTTCACCGTGGAGGTAGAGCTACTGGATGGCCTAGGGGGCCCACAAGCTTACCGAAGTCAGCCAAACTCCGAATGCCATGGTGTGAGAGTGCGGCAGTGAGACTGCGGGGGATAAGCTTCGTAGTCGAGAGGGAAACAGCCCAGATCGCCGGCTAAGGCCCCTAAGCGTGTACTAAGTGGAAAAGGATGTGGGGTCGCTGAGACAACCAGGAGGTTGGCTTAGAAGCAGCCACCCTTGAAAGAGTGCGTAATAGCTCACTGGTCAAGTGATCCTGCGCCGATAATGTAGCGGGGCTCAAGTACACCGCCGAAGCCGCGGCACTCAGACGTTGACATTCCCTTCGGGGCAGTGGTCTGGGTGGGTAGGGGAGCGTCCTGCAGCCAGGGAAGCGCCGGAGTGATCCAGGTGTGGAGGCTGTGGGAGTGAGAATGCAGGCATGAGTAGCGAAAGACGAGTGAGAAACTCGTCCGCCGGATGACCAAGGGTTCCTGGGCCAGGTTAATCCGCCCAGGGTGAGTCGGGACCTAAGGCGAGGCCGACAGGCGTAGTCGATGGACAACGGGTTGATATTCCCGTACCCGTGTATCCGCGCCCAATGGCGAGCCGGTTTTGCTAATCGTCCTGAACCCAATGGACCACCTTCGGGTGGCCGGAGGGGGATGCACGAGACCCAGACCGTAGTAGTCAAGCGATGGGGTGACGCAGGAAGGTAGCTGGGCCCGGTGGTGGATTACCGGGTGTAAGCCTGTAGGGCGTTGTGTAGGTAAATCCGCACAGCATGTAGCCTGAGAGGTGATGCGTAGCCGTTTGAGGTGAATTCAGTGATCCTATGCTGCCGAGAAAAGCCTCTAGTGAGTTGGTACACGGCCCGTACCCCAAACCGACACAGGTGGTCAGGTAGAGAATACCGAGGCGATCGAGAGAACTGTGGTGAAGGAACTCGGCAAAATGCCTCCGTAACTTCGGGAGAAGGAGGGCCCGGTCTGGTGACGATCTTCGCGGTCTGAGCTGGGTTGGGTCGCAGAGACCAGAGAGAAGCGACTGTTTACTAAAAACACAGGTCCGTGCGAAGTCGTAAGACGAGGTATACGGACTGACGCCTGCCCGGTGCCGGAAGGTTAAGAGGACCGGTTAGCCCGTGAGGGCGAAGCTGAGAATTTAAGCCCCGGTAAACGGCGGTGGTAACTATAACCATCCTAAGGTAGCGAAATTCCTTGTCGGGTAAGTTCCGACCTGCACGAATGGCGTAACGACTTCTCTGCTGTCTCCACCACAGACTCGGCGAAATTGCATTACGAGTAAAGATGCTCGTTACGCGCGGCAGGACGAAAAGACCCCGGGACCTTCACTATAGCTTGGTATTGGTGTTCGGTACGGTTTGTGTAGGATAGGTGGGAGACTGTGAAGCGGGCACGCTAGTGTTTGTGGAGTCGTCGTTGAAATACCACTCTGGTCGTATTGGACTTCTAACCTCGGACCGTGATCCGGTTCAGGGACAGTGCCTGGTGGGTAGTTTAACTGGGGCGGTTGCCTCCTAAAGTGTAACGGAGGCGCCCAAAGGTTCCCTCAGCCTGGTTGGCAATCAGGTGTTGAGTGTAAGTGCACAAGGGAGCTTGACTGTGAGACAGACATGTCGAGCAGGGACGAAAGTCGGGACTAGTGATCCGGCACCGGCGTGTGGAAGCGGTGTCGCTCAACGGATAAAAGGTACCCCGGGGATAACAGGCTGATCTTCCCCAAGAGTCCATATCGACGGGATGGTTTGGCACCTCGATGTCGGCTCGTCGCATCCTGGGGCTGGAGTAGGTCCCAAGGGTTGGGCTGTTCGCCCATTAAAGCGGCACGCGAGCTGGGTTTAGAACGTCGTGAGACAGTTCGGTCTCTATCCGCCGCGCGCGTCAGAAACTTGAGGAAGGCTGTCCCTAGTACGAGAGGACCGGGACGGACGAACCTCTGGTGTGCCAGTTGTTCCGCCAGGGGCATGGCTGGTTGGCCACGTTCGGAAGGGATAACCGCTGAAAGCATCTAAGCGGGAAGCCTGTTCCAAGATGAGGTTTCTCACCCCCTCGAGGGGGTAAGGCCCCCAACAGATCATTGGGTTGATAGGCCGGAACTGGAAGCGCAGTAATGTGTGGAGGTGACCGGTACTAATAGGCCGAGGACTTACCAACGAAGGTGTTACGCGTCCACTGTGCGGTATCTGAAACAACACACGGATCCCGGCGAAGAGCATGCCGGGAACATGTGGTCCCGCTGGGGATCGTGTGGATAGTTTCATAGAGTTACGGCGGTTATAGCGGTGGGGAAACGCCCGGTCCCATTCCGAACCCGGAAGCTAAGCTCACCTGCGCCGATGGTACTGCACTCGACAGGGTGTGGGAGAGTAGGACACCGCCGGACAATATTTCCCGAAAAGGGGGCCCATACCGTGGGTCCCCTTTTCGTCGTTCCGG
>NZ_JARWQD010000077.1 GCF_029869545.1 Nocardia wallacei
GTTGCTGCGGGCGATCTTCGGTGAGAAGGCGCGTGAGGTGCGTGATACGTCGCTGAAGGTGCCGCACGGTGAGTCGGGCAAGGTGATCGGGATCCGCGTGTTCTCGCGGGAGGACGACGACGATCTGCCGCCGGGTGTCAACGAGCTGGTGCGTGTGTATGTGGCGCAGAAGCGCAAGATTCAGGACGGTGACAAGCTCGCGGGTCGGCACGGCAACAAGGGTGTTATCGGCAAGATCCTGCCGAAGGAGGATATGCCGTTCATGCCCGACGGCACCCCGGTCGACATCATCTTGAACACCCATGGTGTGCCGCGTCGTATGAATATCGGCCAGATCCTGGAAACCCACCTCGGCTGGGTCGGCAAGGCGGGCTGGAAGATTCAGGTCGCCGACGGCACTCGCCCCGACTGGGCGCAGCGCCTGCCCGACGAGCTGCTGTCGGCCGACCCGGAGACGAATCTGGCCACACCGGTCTTCGACGGCGCCCGCGAGGACGAGCTCGCCGGGCTCCTGGCATCGACACTGCCCAACCGCGACGGCGAGGTCATGGTCGGGGCGGACGGTAAGGCGACATTGTTCGACGGACGTTCGGGCGAGCCGTTCCCCTACCCCATCGCCGTCGGCTACATGTACATCCTGAAGCTGCACCACCTGGTCGACGACAAGATCCACGCGCGGTCGACCGGCCCGTACTCGATGATCACCCAGCAGCCGCTCGGCGGTAAGGCGCAGTTCGGTGGTCAGCGCTTCGGCGAGATGGAGTGCTGGGCCATGCAGGCCTACGGCGCCGCCTACACCCTGCAGGAACTGCTCACCATCAAGTCCGACGACATCGTGGGCCGCGTGAAGGTGTACGAGGCGATCGTCAAGGGCGACAACATCCCCGAACCCGGCGTCCCCGAATCGTTCAAGGTGCTGCTCAAGGAGCTCCAGGCGCTGTGCCTCAACGTCGAGGTCCTCTCCGCGGGCGCCGCGATCGAACTGGGCCACGACGACGACGAGATCGACCGCACCGCAGCCAATCTCGGAATCACGCTGTCCCGCAACGAATCCGCCTCCATCACCGACCTGGCGCAGTGAGGCTCCCGCCTACACCTCGGGGAGCGTGACGGTGGTCCAGTGCAGCGGCTTCTGCGTCGCGACCGGGATCGCGCGGCGGGGCTCGTTGAACCGCAGCGGCCGCTCGCTCGACTGAGGGAGGCTACGCCGCGGGGCGGTCGATCTGTTCGCGGAGGATATCGCCGTGGCCCGCGTGGCGGGCGAATTCCTCGATCATGGCGAGCAGGGTCCACCGCATGCTGACCGTTCCCTCGAGGGGATTGTCCTTGGTGTCGTCGAGGTCGAAGCGGGCGGCGATCGCGCGTGATCGCGCGCTGGCCCGCTCGAACTCGGCGATCACATCGGACAGCGACTCGTCGTCGGAGACCGCGAATGTGCCCTCGTCGCGGCGGGAATATCCGTCGCATTCGGATTCGCCGAGCCCCGCCCAGAACCGCTGGAACCAGATCCGTTCCGCCGCGGCGGCATGTTTGATCAGCGAGATCGGTGTCGTCAGCGAGGCGACGAGCCGTCGCCGGGCGGGGGGGGGGGGGGGGGCGCGCCGGGGGGGGGTTGGAGCCCCCCGGGGGGGGTAGGGGCAGTTTTTGGGAAACCCCCCGCCGGCCCCGGCGAGATCATCACCACCGCCGGCACCGAGCACACCGAGCACGCTGCGGGTCTCGGCGTAGACGAACACGACACCCCGCGCAGTTTCGGGCCCGAGTCCCTGTCGATCGGGACCCGGCACCTCGAACTCG
>NZ_JARWQD010000078.1 GCF_029869545.1 Nocardia wallacei
CCCCAGTGCGTTTGGCCCCGGCCAAAAGCATGCCGGGGAGGAGCTGGTCGCCGTGCCGGGGAGGGGGTGGTGGCCGTGCGGGCGTGCGGTGGTCGCGGTGCGGGGGTGAGGTGGTCGCCGTGCGGGGATGGGGTGGTCGCCGTGCGGGGGTGAGGTGGTCGCCGTGCCGGGATGAGATGGTCGCCGTGCGGGGATGGGGTGGTCGCCGTGCCGGGATGAGATGGTGGCCGTGCGGGGGTGAGGTGGTGGCCGTGCCGGGATGGGGTGGTCGCTGTGCCGGGGATGGGGTGGTGGCCGTGCCGGATGGGTGGTCGGCACGGTGGGAGGGTGGCGGGGCTCGGCGTTTCGCGGTCGACGCGCCGTTTGTGAGGATTCGTACGGTTTGGTTGGGGGTGGGGCGGGTAAGTTGACTGGTTCCCGCGCGTCTTGCGCGGTTCGCGGTGCGCAGCGCGGTACAACACTCCTGTGGCAGGTGTGGCGAACGGTAGGTGGGGGCGGGCGCGGGGCGCTCGATTACGGCGCGCGCGGTCCGGCCGTGTGCGGCTGGCGGTGCTGGCCGCCGTCGCCGTGGTGCCGTTGGCCGCGGGCTATTCCGCCGCGATCGCACCCGCCGCGGCCCAGCCGAATCCGAACGTGGCACCGGGCACGGCCCCGGCCCCGGCGGCCGGTGCCACCGTGCAGCGCGCGGTGTGGCTGACCGACCGGCGCGTCGCGCTGTGGGTCAATTCGCCGTCCATGGGCGCTCCCGTGCAGGTGCAGCTGCTGCTGGCCCGCGACTGGAACATCCGGCCGGAGGCGCGCTTCCCCCTGCTGTTCATGCTCGACGGCCTGCGCGCCACCGACGACGAGAGCGGCTGGACCAAGGACGCCGGTGCCGTCGACTTCTACGCCGACAAGAACGTGACCGTGGTGCTGCCGGTCGGCGGCCAGTCCAGCTTCTACTCGGACTGGATCCAGCAGAACAACGGCAAGAACTACAAGTGGGAGACGTTCCTCACCAAGGAGCTGCCGCCGCTGCTGGAGAACCAGTGGCGGGCCACGAATGTGCGTGGCGTGGAGGGCCTTTCGATGGGCGGGACGGCCGCGATGTTCCTGGCCGGGCGCAATCCCGGCTGGGTGCGGTACGCGGCCTCGTATTCGGGCTTCCTCACCACCACCACGCTGGGCATGCCGCAGGCCATCATGTTCGCGATGCGCGACGCCGGCGGATTCGATGCCAACGCCATGTGGGGCCCGCCCGGTTCCGAGCAGTGGGAGGCGCACGACCCGTACGCGCTGGCGGACAAGCTGAAGGGGATCAGCCTGTACGTCTCGGCAGGCAGCGGCACCACCGGCGCCTTCGACAGCCCGAGCCCGGACCTGCCCGCGATCAGCACCAACTACGCGGGGATGGGGCTCGAGATCCTGTCCCGGCTGACCACCCAGAACTTCGTCGGCAAGCTGAACCAGCTGTCGGTGCCGGTGCAGGTGAGCTACCGCGCCTCCGGCACCCACACCTGGCCGTACTGGGATTTCGAGATGCGCCAGTCCTGGCCGCAGGCGGCCACCGCGCTCGGTGTCGAGGCCGCCGCGGGCGAGTGCAAGACCGGCGGGGCGATCGCCGGTGTGGCGGAGGCGAATCCGTGGCTCGGCGGCTGCGTGACGCCCGAGTACCAGGTCGCCGGGGGGACGGCGCAGGACTTCCGGGCCGGGCGGGTGTTCTGGTCGGCGGGCGCCGGCGCGTATCCGACGGCGGGCACGATCGGCGGGCTGTATCAGGCCGCCGCGGGCCCCGCCGGTCCGCTCGGACTGCCGATCGGCCCCGAGGCCCTGCTGGCGGACGGCCGCGGTCGCTTCCAGACCTTCCAGCGTGGCTCGGTGTACTGGACCCCGCAGACCGGTGCCCAGATCGTGCGCGGCGCGATCCTGCAGGAGTGGGGCGCGCAGGGCTTCGAGCGCGGTCCCGCGGGCTATCCCGCGGGCGCGGAGCTGAAGACGCCCAACCGGGACGGCGTGGTGCAGGGTTTCGAGAACGGCACCATGTACTTCAGCCCGAAGACCGGCGCGCACCGGCTGCAGGGGCTGATTCTCGGTAAGTACGCGCAGCTCGGGTTCGAGAACAGCCCGCTGGGCTTCCCGACCGGCGAGGAGCAGGGACTGAAGGACGCGGGCCGGGTGAGCACGTTCGAGGGCGGCAATATCTATTGGAGCCCGCTGTCGGGCACGTGGGCGGTGCGCACCGGGCCGATCATGGATACCTGGGCCCAGCAGGGCTTCGAGAACGGCCGGCTCGGCTACCCGATCAGCGACGAGTTCCCGGTGCCGGGAGGGGTGCAGCAGAACTTCCAGACCGGATTCATCGTCGTCCGCGACGGCAAGCCGGAGATCCACGGTATTTGACGAGTCCCTGAGAGCCGTGAGAATTGGCTGAGGCCACTTCCCGGGAATGCCCCGACCGCGCGGGTTACAGCTAGCCTGGACGGCGACCGTTGCCCTGTTGAACAGATCGAGGAAACGAATTCATGCTTCGGACCCGTGGAAAGGTAACCCGTGTGGCGGGCCGTGGCGGAGCCGCGACGGCGGCATTCGCCATCGCCGCCGCCGGCCTGCTCGCCGCCTGCGGTGACAACGATTCGACCGCGTCGAGCACGCCCACGCTGAAGCCCTCGACCACGTCGGCTGCCGGACCCACCCCGACGCTCCCGTCGGTGCTGCAGATCCCGCCGGAGGAGGGCGGCCAGGCCGCCCCGAGCACCAGCGCCGACGAGCGGCCGCAGCCGGTGGAGCCCACGGTGGCCTCCGGGTCCGCGCCGCTGTCGGCCAAGGACGAGGCCCTGGTGGCGGAGCTGAAGAAGCGCGGCGGGGGGGCGCCCCCCCCCCCCCCCCCGGCGCCCCCCCCCCGCCGCGTGGAGCGCGGGCGCGCCCCCCGGCCCCCACAACCACCCCCCCCCCCACCCCAACACCACCAGGGGG
>NZ_JARWQD010000079.1 GCF_029869545.1 Nocardia wallacei
CGGGGGGGGCCATGCCGGGGTCATGTGCTGGACCATGCTGGGGTCATGCGCTGGGCATGCCGGGGTCATGCGCTGGGCATGCCGGGGTCATGCGCTGGGCATGCCGGGGTCATGCGCTGGGCATGCCGGGGTCATGTGCTGGGCATGCTGGGATTTGTCGTGGTGGGCATGCTGCGAGCTGGGGCGGGGTTTCGGTGGTCAGCCGAAGGCGAGGGAGCCGATGGGGGTGGTGGTCGGGGCGGGGGAGCCACCCTCCGGTTCGATCGAGACGGCTAGTTGGTCGTCGGGGGCGAAGGTGGTTACCAAAGGTGTTGTGGGGGTGGGTAGCCGGGTGAGGACGGCGGCGGATCGGGGCTGGCCGCCGGGTGGGACCAGCCACAGCTGGTAGACCCTGCCCGCCGGTGCCGCGGGGACGGCCTCGAAAGCCACTGCGGCCGCGCCCAAATCGGCCGACGCGTGGCCGGTCATGCTGCCGCCGGTGCTCAGCTCGATGGTCGCCGTGCGCGTATCCGATTGCTGCAGAATGCGTTCCGCGATCGGCGGGGTACGCGGATCCTCGCCGACCCACCTCGTCAGCGCGCCGACCCCGATGGCGACCGCCACCAGCGCGGCGGCGGCCGCGATCAGCCACCGCAGCGGTGGACGTCGCCGCGCGCGGGTGATCGGCGTCGGGACGGACCGCTCGTCGCGCGGTGCGTCGTCGAGGTGGGTCAGGATGCGGGCCTCCAGCTCCGGCGGCGCGGCCCGCGCATCGAGTTCCGACAGCGCACCCATGGTCTCGTGCACCTCGGCGACGATCTCGCCGAAGGCACGACCCGTCTCGGGCGCCGCGGCGGCGAGCCGTAGTTCGATCTCGTCGCGCTCCCGTTCGGACACGGCGTCGAGCGCGTACGGATAGGCCAGGTCGAGCAGCTCGCGGTTGTCGCCCGCCGGTGCGTTGTCAGGCATGGGACGTGGCTCCGGAAATGCAGTTGTGCAGCCGTTTCAAGGCGTCTCGCATTCGACTCTTGATGGTGGGCAGCGGCACGGCCAGGTGCTCGGCGACCTCGCGGTAGGTGCGACCGCTGTAGTACGCCAGCGCCACGGTCTCGCGCTGAATGCCGGTGAGCGTCTCCAGACAGCGCAGCACCGCCTGCTCCTCCAGGTGCTGCCCGGCCGTCTCCGCGACGACATCGTGGTCGCGGCCCAGGTGCGTATGCCCGTAGACCACATCGCGCGCGAAGGTGGTCCGGTCGGTGCGCACCCGGTCCACCGCCCGGCGGTGCGTGAGCATCATCAGCCAGCCGATCGGGGTGGACAGGCCCGGGTCGAAACGATCCGCCGACGACCACACCTGCAGGTACACCTCCTGCGCGACCTCCTCGGCGGTGTTGCGATTGCGCAATATCCGCAGCGCCAGGCCGAACACCCGCGGATTGGTGGCCCGATAGAAGTCGGTGAAGGCGTGTCGATCTCCGGCCCCGGTCGCGGCGAGCAGCTTGATCAGCTCGTGCTGGCCGTTGCCGCGACCGCCGCCCGCGCGCGGCGACGCCGGACAGGACTCGTCGGCGTCGTCCGGCCGCGCGGCGCGATGATGCCGCATCGACACGAATCTCGGGTCGCCGATCATTGGATCCTCCCGACCTCTACGCAGGGTCATTCGACATCCTGCGGCGACGGAGGCTCCCGACGAGAATTCCACAGAAGACCGGTCGCGTTGCTCGGTTCCGCGCAATGCGTCCGATTCCGTGCCCTCGACCGAGACGCCGCACGCCGCAGCATAGGATTCCCGACGTGCTGCTTTCAGACCGCGACATTCGTGCCGAGCTGGGTACCGGACGGCTCGCGCTGGAGCCGTTCGACGAGAAACTGGTCCAGCCGTCGAGTATCGATGTGCGCCTGGATCGAATGTTCCGGGTGTTCAACAACACCCGCTACACCCACATCGATCCGGCGCAGCGGCAGGACGAGCTGACCAGCCTGGTCGAACCCGGCGACGGGGAGCCGTTCGTGCTGCATCCCGGCGAATTCGTGCTCGGCTCGACGCTGGAGGTGTGCACGCTGCCCGACGATCTGGCCGGGCGGCTGGAGGGCAAGTCGAGTCTGGGGCGGTTGGGCCTGCTGACCCACTCCACGGCCGGATTCATCGATCCGGGCTTCAGCGGCCACATCACCCTGGAGCTGTCGAATGTGGCGAATCTTCCGATCACGCTGTGGCCCGGAATGAAGATCGGTCAGCTGTGCCTGTTCCGGCTGACCAGTCCGGCGGAGAACCCGTACGGGAGTAGCGCCGCGGGATCGAAATACCAGGGGCAACGCGGTCCGACGCCGTCGCGGGCCTATCTGAACTTCCCGCTCCCGGCCGTTCCGGAGCCGGACCGTCGGTGACCGAACGACTGTGAGGCTCGCCAGTACGCGGTGACGCGATCCTGGAGGCATTCCCACACCCGTCGTCTTCGTACACCAATCGAGGCCCCGCATCCGATAGTGTCCCGTTCGGGGCATTGTCGAGACAAGGGGCAGATTGACGGTGACGGTTGAGGTCGACGCGCCCGATGTGGCGTCGCAGGTCGGGCACTACTACCGGGTGGCGGGCAGCTACCGGGTCGAGCGGGAGAAGGTCCGCGAATACGCACGGGCGGTGCAGGATTGGCATCCCGCGCACTGGGACGAGGACGCGGCGGCCGCGCACGGATACGACGGGCTGGTCGCTCCGCTGACCTTCGTCTCCATTCCGGCGATGGCGGCCAACCGCAGCCTGTTCGAGAACGTGGTGGTCGGCTACGACATGTTCGTGCAGACCGAGCAGGTCTTCGAGCAGCACCGGCCGATCGTGGCGGGGGACCGGCTGAGCACCGATGTGGAGTTGTCCGCGGTGCGCCGGATCGCGGGCAAGGATCTGATCACCGTGACGAACACCTTCACCGACGAGGCCGGGGAGGTGGTGCACGTCATGCACACGACCGTGGTCGGGGTCTCCGGCGATGAGGTGGACCCGGGCATCACCGACGCCGTCGAGAACCTGATGGTGCACGACGTGAAGATGCTGGGCCGCCACCGCACGGCGGCGCAAGCCCCGTCGGGGGAGCAGCCGAGGCGACCGGAGGGGGAGCTGCCCCTCTCCGCGCGGGGCGCCACGCGGACCCCGCACACCGTCTCGTTCGACGATCTCGCCGTCGGCGCCGAGCTTCCGATCCGGGACGCCCGCCTGACGCGCGGCGATCTGGTCAATTACGCGGGCGTATCCGGGGATTCGAATCCGATCCACTGGGACGAACGTGTCGCGCGCCTCGCGGGACTGCCGGATGTGATCGCGCACGGCATGCTCACGATGGGCCTGGGAGCCGGATTCGTGTCCGCGTGGTCCGGCGATCCCGGGGCGGTCACCCGATACCGGGTGCGGCTGTCGAACACCGCGATCGTGTCGGCCCGCGAGGGTGGGCAGATCGAATACTCCGGCCGCGTGAAGTCGCTCGATCCGGACGACCGGTCGGGCGTCGTGGCCCTCGTCGCGAAGTCGGGCGGTCGCAAGATCTTCGGCCTGGCCACGGCCGACATCCGATTCCGCTGATCTAAGGGCTCGCGGCGCTGCGCGCTCGCCGGAAATGGTCGCGTGCCGAGCGCGGAAACCACAGCGCGGTCAGGACGGTCAGGGTGATCGTCCATCCGGCGATCAGGGCCAGGTGTACTCCGCTGGAGGGGAACAGGATCCAGACCACGAAGCGACCGGCGAACTGGGCCGCCAGTAGCACGGTCATCGTGATCCGGGCCCAGTCGCGGCCGCGGAGCAGTGGAAGGATGAGGGCGGCGTACAGCGGGGCGCTGATCAGGTGGTAGATCGTGCCGACGTTCCAGCCCACGGGCGGTACGAGGTTCACGATGATGTGGTTCAGCGCGTGGATACCGACGCCTGCGGCGGCCACGCGGACCGATGGTGGCGCTCCCGCCATGGCGGCCGTCCTTTCGCGTCCCGGGGACAGCCGAAATGCTATGGGCGGCCGGTCCTGTCGATATTGGACGAATGGGACATCGCCTGGATGCGGGACGGTGTGGTGGCGGCGAAGCGCTGGAAGTCTCGGTGCAGATGAGACTGGTCGTAGTAGCCGAGTTCGTGCGCGAGGCGGGCCAGGTCCGCGGTCTCGGCGCGGGTCAGCGCGGTCAGTGCGGCCGAGAAGCGCATCAGCGAGCCGTAGGTCTTCGGTGACAGTCCGGTCCGATCGGCGAAGCGCCTGCTGAAATGTCTTCGGCTCCAGCCGTATTCGTCGGCGAGGTCGGAGATCGGCAGCGTTCCCCGGGTATCGCGCAGGCGCCGCATCGCGTCCGCGACCATCTCGTCGCGGTCGGTCGGCGAGCGTGGTCGCAGGTAGTCCGATACCAACCGGAATCGCGTCGTCCAGTCCGTGGTGTCCGCCAGGCGGTGGGCCAGCCGCTGGGCCGACGGGCCGAGCAGAGTCGTCAAATCGACTGCGCTGTTGCGTAATTCGTGGAGCGGCACGCCGAGCAGGCGGCGCGCGGCCAGGGGATCCAGTAGCAGCTGAACGCTGACCATTCGCCCCGCGTGCTCGGCCGTCCCGCCCCGATCGTGCGGGCCCACGACCAGGGGAGTGGGTTCGATACGCCGCCCGTCGAAGACGCCGTCCAGCGCGAACACGATCTTCACCGTCCCGCCCGGAATCTTCCTGCGCCGCACCGGTTCGGGCTCGTGCACATCGAACCCGAAGCACCCCAACACCTCGAGCCCGCGAAACACCTGGGGAGAACTGTGCACAACATGGCGCGCGCCGACCTGATAGGTCCCGCGCACCTCGGCAAGCCGATCCCCGCTCACCTCCTCACCGTACGCATTCCGGCCGAAATGCGAACGCCGCGTCGACCGGATGGCCGAACGCGGCGTCCGAAGGATCTAATCCCTACTGCCCCTGGCGTTTCGGCAGCACGTGTGCGCCGGACTTGTCGGTCGACAGGGCCAGGGAGCTGATGTACTGGATCTCGCCCTCCGGGCCCGGGACCGCCGAGGCGATCATGTCGGGGCGCTCGAATTCCAGGCCGGTGACGGCGCAGGGCAGCGTCTGGCCGGACGGGTTGCCGTGTTCGTCGAACATCGGCAGGTCGATGCCGTCGTCGGTGCGGCGCAGGTAGTACCTGCCCTTGGTGGCGACGGCCGTCAGCGGCGTGGCGACGAAGGCGATCACGACCGCGACGATCGGCGAGTACGGCTTCAACGCCTCACCCAGCAGGCCGAAGAAGCACATGATCGACAGCACCGCCGACAGGCCGAAGCCGACCAGGCCGACCGGGTTGAAGTCGTAGAGCATGCCGCGCCGGAACTCCGGCTGCTTCGGCGAGATCTTCAGCAGGTACTTGTTGACCGCGATATCCGTTGCGACCGTGACGATCCAGGCGATGCCGCAGTTGGCGTAGAACCCCAGGATGTCGTTGAGGAAGTCGAACATGTTGGCTTCCATCAGGATCAGCGCAATCGCCAGATTCAGGCCGAGGAACACCAGCCGCCCCGGGTAGGTCTTGGTGACGCGGGTGAACGAGTTCGTCCACGCCAGCGAGCCCGAATACGCGTTGGTCACATTGATTTTGATCTGGCTGATGACCACCAGCACCACCGCCAGCGTCATGGCCAGCCAGGACGGCACCATATCGCGGTAGATCTCCAGGAACTGGTGCACCGGCTGGTTCGCGATATCCTGCGCCCCCGGCAGGCTCGCGATCAGATACACCGCCAGGAAGAGTCCGACCACCTGTTTGATCGCGCCGAAGATCACCCAGCCCGGCCCGGCCAGCAGCATCCAGCTCCACCATTTGCGGGAATTCTCCGGCGTTTTCGGCGGCATGAAGCGCAGGTAGTCGATCTGCTCGGCGATCTGGGCGATCAGCGACAGGCACACCCCGGCGGCCAGCAGCGCGCCGGTGATGCTCACCCCGGCACCGTCCTTACCGCCGTAGGCGAAGAAGTCCCCGATCGAATCCGGGTGGCGCACTACGAGAAACAGGAACGGCAGCACCATCAGCAGCAGCCACAGCGGCGTCGTCCACACCTGCAGCTTGGCCAGCGTGTTCATGCCGTAGATGACCAGCGGGAAGATGATCAGCGTCGACACCAGATACCCGAGCCACAGCGGGATGTGCAGGCCCAGCTGCAGGCCCTGCGCCATGATCGAGCCCTCGGTGGCGAAGAAGATGAAGGTGAACGAGGCGAACACCAGATTGGTGACGACCGACCCGTAATAGCCGAATCCGCTGCCGCGGGTGATCAGGTCCAGGTCGATGTTGTACCGCGCGGCGTAGTAGGACAGCGGGAATCCGGTGAGCATGATGAGGACGGCGAAAATGCCGATCCCGACCAGGGCGTTGCCGGTGCCGTTGGCGATACCGACATTGGCACCGATGGAGAAATCGGCCAGATAGGCGATGCCGCCGAGCGCGGAGACGCCGACGACGGCCGGGCTCCACTTGCGGTAGCTGCGCGGCGCGAAGCGCAGCGTGTAATCCTCCAGCGTTTCCTTCGTCGCCGCGACGGAGTTCGTCTGGCGGGTTTCTACGTCGACCACAAATACTCCTCAATCCGGCTCTCAACGAGCAGGCTCGAAGAGTGAGGGTCGTGGGTGAATGTAGAGTCGGCTTTTCCGGCCCGTTACGGATCCGTTACGTCACATCATCCCAGGATGTGGGACGCTATCGCTCAGCAATCCTCCACGGCCGCCTTGGCGTATCCCACGGACTGGTACGCGAAGTTGTACACCCACCGCCCGAGCGAGATCGGCGGATGCGCGTCGACCAGCAGAATTTCCCCGTCCCAGCACTTGCCGAGCACGTACCGCGCCCGGGATATGTGCGGTGTCCACGTCACCACGATCACCCGTTGCCAGCCCCCGGCCCGTGCCCGTGCCGCCAGCTCCAGTCCCTCGCCGCGTGTGGTGCGCGGCTCCGGATCGAAACATTCGACCCGAAAGCTGTACCCGCCGTGGCAGATCCGGTTCATCCGCGGGCTGTGCTCGTACGGATCGGAGAACACCACCACGGGCGCGTACCCGTCGCGCGCCAGCCGCAGGCCCAATTCCTCCCGCCCGTCGTGCGCCCCGCCCAGCACGACGATCGCATCGGCCCGGGCGGGCGCGTCCGTCCGCGGCCGCACATACACCGGCCACAACCCCGCCACCACCACCGCGATGCCCACCCCCAGCACCCCGGCCACCCGACCCCACCGCCTCCACACCCACCCGATGCTATCCACGACCGAATCCCCGCCCGCCACCATCCGCGAATGCGGCCCGCCAGCTTTCATACCCGCAGCCGCCATCCGCGGATGCGGCCGGGCAGCTTTCATACCCGCAGCCGCCGTCTGCGGTGTGGTCGGGCAGCCTTCATACCCGCAGCCGCCATCTGCCGGAAGTGGCGCTTGTGAGCTGCGGGTTTCCACTTGTACATCCGATGTTGCCCGGGCACTCGCCCAGATGATGCGGGGTGGCCAACCGTGGCGCTTACCAATCGATCATGCGTCTCACGGTTTTCGGGACAGGGTATCTAGGGGCGACGCATGCGGCGTGCATGGCGGAGCTCGGGCACGAGGTGGTCGGGGTGGACATCGACCCCGGCAAGGTCGCGAAGCTGTCCGACGGGGTGGTGCCGTTCTACGAGCCCGGGCTCGAGGATGTGCTGCGCCGGAACCTGGACGCCGGGCGGCTGCGCTTCACCACCTCCTACGAGGAGGCGGCCGCGCACGCCGACGCGCATTTCCTCGGCGTCGGCACGCCGCAGAAGAAGGGCGAGTACGCCGCCGACCTCAAATACGTACACGCCGTGGTGGATTCGCTGGCGCCGATGCTGGAACGCCCGGCCGTCATCATCGGCAAGTCCACCGTTCCGGTCGGCACGGCGGTGGAGCTGGGCAGGCGCGCGCGGGCCGCGGCCCCCGTCGACGTCGAGGTGGCGTGGAATCCGGAATTCCTGCGCGAGGGCTTCGCCGTCCAGGACACGCTGCGGCCCGACCGCCTGGTGCTCGGCGTCGACCGGGACCGCGAGAACACCGGCTGGGTCGAGGATCTGGTGCGCGAGATCTATGCCGACCTGCTCGCCGCCGAGGTGCCGTACCTGCTGACCGACCTGGCCACCGCGGAACTGGTGAAGGTCTCCGCGAATGCCTTTCTGGCAACGAAGATCTCGTTCATCAACGCGGTCTCGGAGGTCTGCGAGGCCACCGGCGCCGACGTCACCGTGCTGGCCGACGCGCTCGGCTACGACGCCCGCATCGGACGCCGATTCCTCAATGCGGGACTGGGTTTCGGCGGCGGCTGCCTGCCCAAGGACATCCGCGCCTTCATGGCCCGCGCCGGGGAACTCGGCGCCGACCACGCCCTGGCGTTCCTGCGCGAGGTCGACAACATCAACATGCGGCGCCGCGCGAAGGTGGTCGACATGGCCGCCAGGGCCTGCGGCGGATCGCTGCTCGGCGCGAATGTGGCCGTCCTCGGCGCCGCCTTCAAGCCGGAGTCCGACGACGTGCGCGACTCCCCGGCGCTGAACGTGGCCGGGATGATCCAGCTGCACGGCGCGGTGGTCACCGTCTACGACCCCAAGGCACTGGAGAACTCCCGCAAGGTCTTCCCGACGCTGAACTACGCCACCTCGATCGCCGAGGCCTGCGAGCGGGCCGATGTGGTACTCGTGCTCACCGAATGGGCCGAATTCACCGCGTTGGGTCCGCAGGATTTGGAACCGGTGGTGCGGGCCCGCTCCATCATCGACGGCCGCAACTGTCTCGATCGCGCCGCCTGGCGCGATGCCGGATGGGTGTACGCGGGGCTCGGCACGTCGTAGTGTGTCGGACAGGTACAGTGACCCACACGCCCGCGGCGCGCGCGAAGCCCCGCGCAGACCGCAGCGGACACAGTGTGAAGCGACGCTGGCCATCCGTGTTTCGAAGAGGAGAGGCGGCGGCCTCGCGCGCACGTCGTGGAGTTGAAACGAGATGGGCAGCAGATGAGTTCGGTACTGGGAGTCTCGGTGGGGGCCGGCGCCATCCGCGTCGCACGGCCGCATGCCGGGAATTCCGCCGAGCACTTCGCCCCCGATCGTTTCGACCTGAAGGCGACCCAGGTCGGTGAGCAGCGGCTCGAGGAAGTGGCCGCCGAGGCCGTCGCCACCACCCTCGCCGCCGCCCCCGATATCGCCGCCACCGCCGTGGCCTACCGCTCCGAACAGCAGGCCCGCACTGTGCGCGGTGCGCTGGCCCGCCGCCAGCTGACCAACTACGAGCTGGTGCCGGAAGTCGTAGCGGCCGTGGAGTTTCTGCAGGCGGCCGGGGAGCTGACCGGCCTGCGCACCATCGCCCTCTATGACCTGGGCAGTTCCGGGCTGTCGGTGAGCGTCGTCGATGTCGCCACCCGGCAGGCCACCTACAGCGAGCGCACCAGCGATATCAGCGGCGACTACCTGGATTCGCTGATTCGCGAGCAGCAGATCGCCTCCGGCCGGATCGCGCATCCGCCCGACCCGGCCGGTCTGGCCGAGCTGGACGCGCTGTGCCGCCAGGCCAAGGAGCAGCTGTCCGCGACCACGGCCGTAGCGCTGCCCTCCGAACACGGCCTGGTGCTGCTCTCCCAGGAGAACCTCGAGGCGCTGATCACGCTGGCCGTCGAGTCCTCGGCCCGGATGACCCGCGATGTGATCATGCGGTCCGAGCAGGCGGTGCAGGCGGTGGTCGTGATCGGCGGCTGCGCCGAAATACCGCTGGTGGCGCGGGTCCTGGAACGGTGGCTCGGGATGCCGGTGCGGGTGCCGGTGCATCCGGAGTCGGTGATCGTGCGCGGCGCCGCGCTGCTGGCCCGGCCACCCCAGCCGGTCGCTTCGCCGACGGCCTTCGAGCCCGAGACCGAGCAGCTCGCCCCGGTGTGGCTGGCGGACGGCGCCCCGGCGCGCCGGAAGGCCGCCGCGCGCGGACGCGACCCGATGCGGGAGCTGGCGCACGGGCGCCGTCGCGAGCTCAGCGTGGCGGGCGTCGCCGCGGGCGCCCTCGTGGTGGTGGCCGCCCTCGGCCTGGGGCTGGGCTGGGGTCCGCAAGTGCTGCAAGGGGATTCGCACAGCAATTCCGCCCCCAGCTCGGCCGTCACCACCGCCCCGCGCCAAGCCGCCCTGGAACCCTCGGTCGCCCCGCCCCCGGTCGACGCCACCAACGCCTCGGTCGCCGCGCCGCCGCCGGTCTGGCAGCCGACAACCACCGAGGCCGCACCCCCACCCCCCAACCCGAACACGATCCTCGTCCCGGGCCTCCCCCCGATCGTCGTCCCCACGATCCCCCCGCTGTTCCCCCCACCCGCCCCCCAGCGCCGCTGACCATCTCGGTCGCTCCCCCTCGGTGCTGCGGATTCATCCCGGCCAAAAGCATGCCGGGATAAGAAGTGCAGCGCACGCCGCGGTGACGAAAGGCGGCGCATGCGGCGGGGTCGAAGTGCGGTGCGTGCTGTGGTGTCGAGGTGTGGTGCGTGCTGCGGGGTCGAAGTGCGGCTCATGTCGCGGTGCCGAGAAGGATGCTCGTGGCCGGGGGCGCCGCGTGGTGTTTGCCCTGGGTGGGCGAGTGGTGCTCTTGCCGGGGGTGAGTTCGGTGGGTGGGGAGTGGTTGGTGCTCAGTAGGGGGTGTTGTCCGGAGGTTGTGGTCGGCCTGGGCTTGTATTCCGGGGCTCTGCGGGGCGGCGGGTCCGGGGGGTGTGGCGGTTGGGTGGGAATCGTTCGTCGGGGTAGGGGGCCGCTGGGTCCGGGCTGGCGTGCCGGGGGGTGCGGCGCTGGTCGGCGTGCGGGGAGGGGTGGTGCTCGGTGGACGTGCGCGCGGGGGCGTGGTCGGGGCGGTACGCCTGGAGGCCGTCGGGTGGGGTGTCGGCTTCGGAGAGGTCGTCGTCGGATCGGTATGGGGAAATGTCTGCGGGGGGTTGTGGACGCTTCGCGGGTCGGGCGGGTCCGGTATTCGCCCGGCCGCGCGACCCGGTCTCCGGTTCGGTTCGCCGAGCCACCCGCGTGCCCTTGGCGTGGCGTGAGCGCCGGGGCGCGACCGGAACCGGTGCGGGCTTGCGGCCGAAGGGCTTGGCCAGCAGCACCGCGATCATGGTGGTCAGCGGCACCGACAGCGCCAGGCAGATGCCGCCGACCGCCGAGCGGGTGATCTCGATCGCCACCGCGTCGCCGGTCAGCACATCGCGGAACGACCGGCCCGCCACCGAGAACAACAGCAGCAGCGGCAGCGCGCCACCGGCATACGCCAGGACCAGCGTGTACACGGTGCTGGCGATGTGGTCGCGGCCGACCCGCATGGCGGCGGCGAAAACCTCACGGCGCGAGGCCGCTTCGTCGAGGGCGGCCAGCTCGAAGGCGGCCGACGCCTGGGTGATGGTGACATCGTTGAGCACACCGAGCGAGCCGATGATGAATCCCGCCAGCAGCAGCCCGGTAATGCTCACGTGCTGCAGATACGTCGCGACGTTGGCGTTCTGCTCCTCCGACAGCCCGGTCACATGCGTCGCCTTGAGCACCACCCACGACAGCACCGCCGCCAGCAGCATGGCGCTCAGCGTCCCCAGCAGGGCCGAACTCGTCCGCAGATTCACCCCGTGCGCGAGATACAGCACCGCGTACAGGATCAGCGATCCGGCCACCAGCGCGACCGGCACGGCCGGTTTTCCGTCGAGCAGGGCGGGCAGCAGGAACATCACCAGCACCCCGAACGCGAATCCGAGCCCGAGTACCGCGCGCAGCCCGCGCCAGCGCGCCACCGCGACGATCACCACGACGAAGGCCGCCGCGATGATCGTCAGCGGCAGCCCGCGCGCGTAGTCGTCGAAGGAGTACATGGTGGTGCCGCCGGGATCGGCCTGCCGGACGATCCGGATGTCGTCGCCGACGCGCAGATCCGGTTGGCCCGGCCCGGGCGCGATCTCGAAGAGTGTGTGCTTGCCCTGGTCCGGTCCGGACTCGATGGCGATCAGGCTGCGCTGGCACTGGTAGGCGCCGTTGCGCGGCGGATTCGGGGTGTCGTCGAACACCTTGCCGTTGGACAGGCTGCCGCACGCCCCGATGTCCTGCATCGTCACCGTGCCCGCCTCGGTGTGCACGGCCCCGCCCCCGCCGTTCTGCATCGGCAGCGGAATCTCGACGTGCTGATGGCTCGGCCACAGCCAGACCATGCCCGCCAGCACCAGCACCCCGATGCCGGTCAGCAGCCCGACCACGACCCGCGCCGCGGTAGCACCGATCGCAATGGGTCCGGAGTGATCGTGGTGATGATGGTGGTCGCTCACCCGCGCGAGCCTAACGAAAACCATTGCCGGTGTGACGATCGAGCAGTACGTAGCTGCGTTGTCGCTCGGTCTGCCCAAAAAGCGGAGGTGCGGGGCTGGGAGGGGCGGCGGAGAGCAGGGGGATGTCTCCGCCGCCCGGGGATTCGACGCCCAGGGGGGTAGGCGGTCGAACCCGGGACCGAGCGGCCCAGGGGGGTAGGCGGCTCGGCCGGGGCACTCTCAGTGCCAAGGACCACTGTACACAAATGGCCGTTCTTTGCGCTAGCTAAGTCTTCAAAAACCGATGTTTTTCGTACTCACGGTCTGTTTCCTGGCCCGATGAGGTTCCGGCCGGAATCACTGCCGGTAGCCGGCCAGAAAGTTGCCGAATCGCTCGATCGCCACGGACAGATCCCGCGCCCACGGCAGCGTCACGATCCGCAGATGATCGTGGTACGGCCAGTTGAATCCGGTGCCCTGCACCATCAGGATCTTCTCCTGCAGCAGCAGATCCAGGATCAGCTTGGCGTCGTCGTGGATCTCGTGCACCTCCGGATCCAGCCGCGGGAACGCATACAGCGCGCCCTTCGGCTTCACGCACGACACCCCGGGGATCGTGTTCAACTTCTCCCAGGCCACATCCCGCTGCTCGAGCAGCCGCCCGCCCGGCAGGATCAGGTCCTCGATGCTCTGATGGCCGCCGAGGGCCACCTGAATCGCGTGCTGCGCGGGCACATTCGGGCACAACCGCGAGGAGGCCAGCAGGTCGATGCCCTCCAGGAACCCGGCCGCGTGCTCCTTCGGCCCGGTGATCACCAGCCAGCCCGAGCGGTAGCCCGCCACCCGATACGCCTTGGACAGGCCGTTGAATGTCAGGCACAGCAGGTCGGGCGCCAACGTCGCCAGCGAGATGTGCTTGGCGTCGTCGTAGAGGATCTTGTCGTAGATCTCGTCGGCGAGCAGCAGCAGCTGGTGCTTGCGCGCCAAGTCGACGAGCTGCTGCAGCACCTCCGCCGAGTACACCGCGCCCGTCGGATTGTTCGGGTTGATCACCAGCAGCGCCTTGGTCCTGTCGGTGATCTTCGATTCGATATCGGCGACATCGGGCTGCCAGCCGGTGGACTCGTCACACAGATAGTGCACCGGGGTGCCGCCGGCCAGGCTGGTCATCGCCGTCCACAGCGGATAGTCGGGCGCCGGGATCAGCACCTCGTCGCCGTTGTTCAGCAGCGCCTGCATGGTGACGGTGATCAGCTCGGAGACGCCGTTGCCCAGGTAGACGTCGTCGACGTCGAACTCCGGGAAGCCGGGGACCAGCTCGTAGCGCGTCACGATCGCACGCCGCGCCGACAGGATGCCCTTGGACTCCGAATACCCCTGCGCATACGGCAGCGCCGCGATCATGTCGCGCATGATCACATCGGGCGCGTCGAATCCGAACGGCGCCGGATTGCCGATATTGAGCTTGAGAATCCGGTGCCCCTCCGCCTCCAGCCGCGCCGCATGCGCGTGTACCGGCCCCCGGATCTCGTACACGACGTTCTGGAGCTTGGTCGACTGCTCCAGCGGCCGCGGGGGCTGGTGATGTGACTGACTGGTAGGGCTCACCTGTCCAATGGTGCCAGTTGTCGGCAAGGAGATATCCGCCCAGTCATCCCGGCGTCGTTCCCGCGCCGGAATGACGGGTCTCGAGCCTCCGCACGGGTCGGCGTCACGATTCGCCGCCCGCGGGGATCATTCCCCGCACACTGGCTCCGCAGAACTCCTCGATTCGCTCGTCGAGGTTGCGGGCCTCGACGACGTCGCGGAACTGGGGGGTGGCGATGCGTTCGCGGACCCCGGCCAGGCGCTGTTCCAGCTGGGCGATGCGCTTGTCCTCGGCCAGCGTCAGGACCGGTTGCAGGGCCTCGGCGGCGCCGTCGAGGCTGCCGTTGATCAGGTGGGCCGTCGCGTTGTCGACCCGGGCCAGCGATTCCGCGCCGTAGGAGCGCTGCTCCTCGGGACCGTCCGCGTACAGGTCGATCGCGCGCTGCGTCGCCTGCAGCGCCGGGGCGGCCTGGCCCAGGTGGATGTAGGTGGCGCCGGCGTAGTACTGGCTCTTCGGCTCGTTGAAGCCGAAGACGCCGCCCACCTCGTCGTGCAGGTCGTCGGTGGTGGTGGTGTCGCGGGCGGCGTCGGCGGAGCGGATGCACCGCTCGGTGCTGTCGGGGCTGCCCAGCTTGGCCCAGATGCGGGCCTCGATATTGTGCAGCCGCACCCGTGCCGTCGCCGACTCGGCGTACTGATGCCCGCTCTGCGCCAGCACCACCGCGCGGCGCGGACGCTGCGAGCCGTACTCGATCAGCGCCTGCATGCCGCGGGTCCACGCGCGTAATCCGTTGTGCCCGCACAGTTCCGCGTAGGCCCAGGCGGCCCGGGCCTGCTCCCCGGCGGCGTCGTGATACCCGAGGTCGGTGCTGGCGTTGGCGAGCAGGCCCGACAGCGTACCGGCCAGCAGGTACAGATGCGTTGTGTCCGAGGGCCTTTGGCGCCCTTCCAACAACCTGTATACCCGCCTGCGCACGCGCAGCATCTCCACCATCATCGGAACCGGCGGTACGTGCACATAGTCGTTGGCGATGCGCATCACGTCGGCGTCGAGCTGCTCCAGAGCGGTGGCACCCACATTGGTGGTCTCGGCCCGACCGGCGTGCTCGCTTGCTTCGTGTGCAGCCGCCATGATCAGATCCCTCTCCGAAATCTCGGCTAACGCATCACCTCTCATCGCACCGGTGTCAACTAGTGCCAAAAGCTCCGCGTCGCTCGAATAGATGGCGTGCGCCGAATTACCAAGGCGCACTTCGTATTCAGGCGCGGGTCGATCGATGAGTGGCTGATCGATCAACGCCGCGAACCGTGCCCGCACTACTTCGTCGGACCTGGCAAGAGATGTGTCGAGCGCGGCCTGATTGACCGGTCGGGGATGGACCCGCAGGCCGCCCGCCTCCCACTTCGAGACCAGCCGCTCGTGCACCCCGAGGTGGGCCGCGAACTCTCGGATACTCATCCGCTTGGCATCGCGGAGGGCGCGGGCTTCCTTGCCTGACCACTGCCGGACCACGATGTCATCCCTTCCGCGCGAACTCCGTTTCCAGGGTACGAGCGAGTAGTGATCGCGGCCACAGCCGAAACCGAGCTGGTATACGCGGTTTTCCGGCTTGTGAGGCAGAGGCAGCGGAAGGGCAGCGCAAGGCGGGTGTGTGGGCGTTTCACTTCGGGCGCGGAGACGAGAAGCTGAGAGGACGATCGAGGGAGCTCGCCGTGAACGTGGAGAAACTCAGGACCGTCGAGGATTGGGTGGCGTTCTATCGGCACGAGTTCGGCCTGCCGGCGAACGAGCGCGGCGGTTTCGTGATGCTTCCGATCACCGGTCGCATCGGCATTGTGCACCTGCCCACCGTGCGCGCCGAACGCGTCCGCGACTCCCTCACCGAACAGGGCATGGCCGGTCCGATGCTGGCCCGCCAGATCCGCTGGAGCTTTCTGGTGGTGCCCGACAGTCGTCCCGGCACGCAGGTGCTGGACGTGCTCAACCGCCTGGACATCGGCATTCCCGCCATCGGAAGTGCCGTGATGTTGCCGACCGGTCTCGGCCGCTGGACCCGGGAAGGGTGCCGCTGGGTCGTTCCGCCGAGCCGCGACAACAAACTCCCACCGCTGTCGGTGGTCATCACGACCGCCCTGGCGGTGGGAGGCGGGGGCGAGGGCTGACCGCAGACCGGTCCTCGTCACCCCCGCGGCCGGGGGGGGCGCCCCCCGGGGGCGGCCGGGGGGGGCCGCGGGGGGGGGGGGGGGGGGGTGGGGATACAAAAAAAGGTGGGGGAGCCCCCCGGACCCGACGGAAGACTGCTTCCAATCGGTCCCGGGTGA
>NZ_JARWQD010000080.1 GCF_029869545.1 Nocardia wallacei
GCAGGCAATCGGCAGCGGCGCCCGGTTCCTGGTCACCCCCGGCCTGCGGGGCCCCGGGGCCGGGACCCCCGGCCCGCCCCACCAACCCCGCGGGGGGGGGGGGGTTTACCCCCCCCACGGGCAGCGGGCCCCCCCCCCCCGCGCCCCGCCACGACATCCCGGTCGTGATGGGCGCTTTCACGCCGACCGAGGTCATGCAGGCCCTCGACCTCGGCGCGGCGGCGGTGAAGATCTTCCCCGCCCGCGCCCTCGGCCCGGGATACCTGAAGGATCTGAGGGGGCCGTTCCCCGACGTCGCGCTGATCCCCTCCGGCGGGGTGAACGCGGGCAACGCCGCGGACTTCCTCGCGCACGGTGCCGCCGCCGTCACGGCCGGGACCGATGTCGTCGACCCCTCCGACGTCGCGGCGGGCCGATGGTCCGAAATAGCCACGCGCGCCGCGATTTTCGTAAGATCCATGAAGTGAGGTAAGACATGAGCGCCGCCGTCGACTGGCTTCGGACCAGTACACCCGGCCTGCTGGTGCTGTGCGGTCTCGCGATCGCCGTGCTGCTGCTCGCGATCATCCGGTTCAAGCTGGAGCCGTTCGTCGCGCTGCTGCTGACCGGACTGGCGCTGGCACTGGCGGCCGGACTCCCGGTGAGCCAGATCGTCGGCACCGCGCTGAAATCCGGTGACTCCCTACTGGAAACGGGTTTCGGCAGCATCCTCGGGCATATCGCGGTCATCATCGGCCTCGGCACGGTGCTCGGCGCGATCCTCGAACGGTCCGGTGGCGCGGACGTTCTCACCGCGCGGCTGCTGAAACTGTTCGGGCCCAAGGGCGCTCCGGTCGCCATGGGTGTCGTGGGCCTGATCTTCGGCATCCCGGTGTTCTTCGATATCGGCATCTTCGTGCTGGCGCCGCTGATCTACGTCGCCGCCAAGCGCGGCGGCAAATCGCTGGTGCTGTACGCGATGCCGATGGTCGCCGGTCTGTCGATGACACACGCGTTCCTGCCGCCGCATCCGGGTCCGGTGGCGCTGGGCGGGCTGCTCGGCGTGAGCCTGGGCTGGCTGATCCTCATGGGATTGGTGTGCGGTCTACCGGGTTTCGTCGCCGCGGGCCTGGTCTGGGGCTCCTATATCGGCAAGCGGGTGCAGGTGGAGGTGCCCGACGAGTTCCTGGTGCGGCCCGCCCGCGTGAGCGACGGCCCGGGCGCGACCGCCGCCCCGGAATCGGAACGGAGGCTGGACACGCCGCCGTCGGTCGGCCTCATCGGGCTCATCATCGCGATCCCGCTGGTGCTGATCCTGGGGGCGACCTTCGGCAGTCAGCTGCTCGCCGCCGGATCGAAACCGCTGCAGGTGCTGACCTTCCTCGGCACGCCCGCGGTGGCGCTGCTGATCGCGGTGCTGGTGGCGTTCTACCTGCTGGGTGTGCGGCGCGGATCGACCGTGCAGGAACTCGGCGAGATCACCGCGGAGTCACTGCGCCCGGTCGGCATGCTGCTGCTGGTCGTCGGCGCGGGCGCGTTCTTCGGCAAGGTGATCTCGGCGACCGGAATCGGTAACGCCTTGGCGCACACCATGTCCGAGGCGGGGCTGCCGGTCATCGTGCTGGCCTACCTGATCAGCTGCGGGCTGCGCATCGCGCAGGGGTCGGCGACGGTCGCGATCGTCACCACCGGCGGCATCGTCGCGCCGCTGGTGGCCGGGCAGGGGTACTCGCAGATGGCGATCGCGCTCATCGCCATGGCGATCGCGGCGGGGTCGATCATCCTCAGCCACGTGAACGACGGCGGCTTCTGGATCATCGCGAAATTCTTCAACCTGACCGTCAAGCAGACGCTGCAGACCTGGACCGTGCTCGAGACCATCCTGTCGGTGGTGAGCTTCGCGGTGTCGGCGGTGCTGTTCGCGATCGTCAGCTGAGGGCCGTGCCGTCGGTCGGCGGGCACGTGCGGACATGCACGCCGAGCGACGTGGGTGGCGGTTCGAGGATCGCGCTGACGCTTCCCGTCGTGCAGTGAATCGCAACGCCCGGATCGCCGCTACCACTGCCCGCGTTACGTTTCGGCATCTCCCGGGAACAATTCGGACCGTGGTCCGGTTGTGCCGCACGGTGGGTCGGGATGCGGTCCACCACCGAACCATGTCGGACCGAGCCGGGAGATGAGCCCATGACGAAGCCTGTGATCGTCCAGGAACGCGATGTCGAGGCGGTGTCACTGCCCGGCGGCGGCGCCTTCTGGCTGCTGGAGGACAGCGAGCGCACCGACGGGTTGTTCGGGGCGAATCGGCTGCTGCTGCCCGCCGGGGCCGACGGCACGCGCCCGCATCACCACACCGGATCCACGGAGTTCTTCTACATCCTCGACGGGACAATGGAATTCCTGGTGGACGGCGAGCGGCACAGCGTCGACAAGGGCGGCCTGGTGGTGATCCCGCCCGGCGTCGTGCACGCCTTCGGTGCCGCCGCCGACGGGCCCGCGGAGTTCTTCGCGGTGCTCACGCCGGGCATCGCGCGGTTCGAGTACTTCCGCCAGCTCGGTCGCATCGCCCGCGGCGAGGCGGGCTGGGACAGCATGGACGATCTGCACGACCGCTTCGACGTCCACTTCGACGGTGCGGCCGACTGGCGCTGAATCCCGGTGCCGGACAGCGCCTGTCGGGCCGTCACACCCGCTGGCGGGCGGCGGCGTCCGGTGCGCGGGTGGTGCCGCCCGGATCGCCGGACGGCAGCGCGAGATCGGTGCCCAGGGCGACCGGAGCGCCGAAATTCGGTGTGCCGTCGGGGTTCCAGGTGAATTTCTGGGCGCGGGTGGTGCGGCGGTCGTAGGTGTATTCGGCGGTGTCCTTGCCGTGGTAGATGATCCAGTCCTCGGCACCGTCGGGACTGGTGAAGAACCCGTTGGCGCCGGGGCCGAAGACACCGGCCTCGTCATTGCGGGTGAACAGCGCGGCGGGGTGCTGAATCCAGCTCCCGGGGAGCAGCGGATCGGCGCCCGGCGGGAGCGAATGCATCCACAGCTGGTAGTCGGGCGTGCCCGTATCGCAGGTGGAGTACACCAGGTAGATGGTTCCGTTGCGCTGGATCACCGCCGGCGCCTCGCGGATGTCGTCGCACCCGCCCGCCGACGGCAGCTCGACGGCGGGCCCGGAGACCGTGACCGGATCGCTCATCGGCGCGATCTGCAGCAGGTTGCTCGGCCCGCTCCACAGCAGATACAGGCGGTCGCCGAGCCGGAGCAGCTCCGGGTCGATGGCCCACGTGTCCGGCGCGCCGAGCTGGGCGGCGAACTCGTAGGGGCCGAGCGGATCCGTGCCCGCGGATTTCAGGACGTAGAGCCGATGGGTTTCGTCGGTGCCGTCGCTGGCGGTGTAGTAGAAGTACCAGTGCCCGCCGATCAGGTGGAACGACGGCGCCCACATCTGCTGATTGCGCGAGGCGTCGCCGTCCTGCCACACCGTGACGGGCTCGGCGGCGGCCAGGGCGCCGAGCGACGGCGCCTTCCATATCCGCAGCACATCGCCCTGACTGGTGGACAGGTAATAGTTGCCCTCGTAATAGGTGAGGAACGGGTCGGGGCCCGGGTTCAAGGGATTGCGGAACGTCCCACCGGGATCGGCGCCCGCTCCGTTTCCCGCTGCTTGCTCGACCATGAGATCCCCTCCCGCGTGATCGTCGACGCCCCGGTTCGGCGACGCCGGGCGCGACTCTAGGGCATGGGACGCGGTTGTGCACTCGGCGGACGCCCGCACCGGTCACGAACCGGACGGCGCGGATCGTTCCCGAGTGAACACCACCTCGCACACCACCGGGTCGACCCGGTCGGCGAGTTCGTTCACCCGGGCGGAGAACGACTCGAACTCCGGCCGGGATCGCGCCCGGGCGTACGACTCCCGGCTCTCCCACTGGCCGTAGTTGACGATCCGGGTCGAATCGGGTGTGCGGTGCAGGTTGGCGGAGCGGAACCCGGGCTGGAGTGCGATGAAATCGCTTGTGGCACGTTCGATTTCGTCGAGGAGCGCGTCGCAGTTCCGGGGCTGGACGTGGAGGGTGATGATCAGTGTCAGGATGCCGGGGGTGGTGGTGATGGTGGTCATGGGGTCCTGCCTGTCCGAGGTTCGGCCGCTGCAGGTCCGAGCGTAGAGTTATTAAGCGCGCATATCAATATCGTAGATCGTCCGATCCACGCTCCGGCATCGCGCTTTTCGGGTGTTTCCATAGGGTGCGATTCTGTTGCCCATACCTATGGCTCTCACGGGTGATGCTGAAACATGCTGTAGTACAACGTGTTTCCCGTGGAACCGGCTATTACTGGTCGGTAACCAGACCTGGGTGCCGCCGGTGTTCCCGGTGCTGGTTCGTCGGCCTGTGTCACGCACTGCCTTCCATGCCCTCGCACCCCACCTGTGAATGGGCTTGCACGATCGTGCATAATCATCACATGGCGGATACCTCGAGTGGGCCCGTGCTGCGGGTCGCGGTGGCTGGTGCGAGCGGATACGCGGGCGGTGAAGTGCTGCGTCTGCTGCTGGGGCATCCGGATTACCGATCGGGGCGCCTGCAGATCGGGGCGCTGACCGCGGGATCGAATGCCGGAACGCCGCTCGGGCAGCTGCAGCCGCAGTTGCTGCCGCTGGCCGACCGGGTGCTCGCCGACACCACGCCGGAGGTGCTGGCCGGGCACGACGTGGTGTTCCTGGGCCTGCCGCACGGACAGTCCGCGGCGATCGCGCAGGCGCTGCCCGACTCCACGGTGATCATCGACTGCGGTGCCGACTTCCGGCTCACCGACGCGCGGGCGTGGGAGAAGTACTACAAATCCCCGCATGCGGGCAGCTGGCCGTACGGGCTGCCGGAGCTGCCGGGCGGCCGGGACCGGCTGCGCGGCGCCACCCGGATCGCGGTGCCCGGCTGCTATCCGACGGTGGCGAGCCTGGCGATGGCCCCCGCGGTGGCGGCGGGCATCGTCGAACCGGCCGTGCATGTCGTCGCCGTGACCGGGACCTCGGGGGCGGGCCGCAAACTCGATGTGGGCCTGCTGGGTTCGGAGGTGATGGGCTCGGCCCGCGCCTACAACATCGCCGGAGCGCACCGGCACACGCCCGAAATGGTGCAGAACCTGACCGCGGCCGGTGGCACCGAGGTGACGGTGTCGTTCACCCCCGTGCTCGCGCCGATGCCCCGGGGCATCCTCGCCACCTGCACCGCGCCCGTCCGCGTCGACGCCGCGCAGGCCCGCGCGGTCTACGAGAAGGCATATGCCGACGAGCCTTTCGTGCATCTGCTGCCGGAAGGCACACTGCCGCAGACGGGTTCGGTGCTCGGCTCGAACGCGGTCACCCTGCAGGTGGCCGTCGACGCCGACGCCGGACTGCTGGTGGTGATCGGCGCGATCGACAATCTGACCAAGGGCACCGCGGGCGCCGCGGTGCAATCGATGAACCTGGCACTCGGACTCGACGAGACCGCCGGGCTTTCCACCGTAGGAGTGGCACCGTGACCAAGCTCGTGCGCACCCAGGGCGTGACCGCACCGCTCGGCTTCCGCGCCGCCGGTATCGCGGCGGGCATCAAGGCGAGCGGAAACCCGGACCTGGCACTGGTTTTCAGCGAGGGGCCGGAGTATTCGGCGGCGGGCGTCTTCACCCGCAACAAGGTGAAGGCGGCGCCGGTGCTGTGGTCGCAGCAGGTGCTGACCAGCGGCCACCTGCGCGCGGTGATCCTGAACTCCGGCGGCGCCAACGCCTGCACCGGTCCGGGCGGGTTCCAGGACACCCACGCCACCGCCGAGGAACTGGCAAAGGCGTTGAGCAACTGGGGAACCGAGACCGGCGCCGGTGAGATCGCGGTCTGCTCCACCGGTTTGATCGGCGACCGGCTCCCGATGGACAAGCTGCTGCCCGCGGTCACCGAGATCGTGCACGAGATGGGCGGGGGACTGGGCGGCGGCACCGATGCCGCCTACGCCATCATGACCACCGACACCGTGCCCAAACAGGCCGCGTACCACCACAGCGACAAGTGGAACGTCGGCGGGATGGCCAAGGGTGCGGGCATGCTGGCGCCGTCGCTGGCGACCATGCTGGTGGTGCTCACCACCGATGTCGTCGCCACCCCGGAGCAGCTGGACCGGGCGTTGCGCGCCGCGACCGCGCGCACCTTCGACCGGCTCGACGTGGACGGCTCCTGCTCCACCAACGACACCGTGCTGCTGCTGGCCAACGGCGCCAGCGCGGTCGCACCCTCGCAGGAGGAGCTCGACGCCGCCGTGCTGGCGGTGTGCGACGACCTGGCCGAGCAGCTGATGGCCGATGCGGAGGGTGTCACCAAGCGCGTGCTGGTCACCGTCGCCGGAGCGGTGACCGAGGACGAGGCGCTGATCGGCGCCCGCACCGTCGCCCGCGACTCGCTGGTGAAGACGGCGTTGTTCGGATCCGATCCCAACTGGGGCCGGGTGCTGGCGGCCGTGGGCATGGCGCCGATAACCCTGGAGCCGGACCGTATTTCGGTGTCGTTCAACGGGAATCCGGTGTGCGTCGACGGGACGGGCGCACCCGGTGCCCGCGCGGTCGACCTGTCCGGCGCCGATATCCACGTGCTGATCGAACTCGGGCTGGGCGAGGGCACCGCGACCATCCGCACCACCGATCTGTCGCACGGGTACGTGGAAGAGAATTCGGCGTACAGCTCATGATCTCGGCCACGAATCTATCCGCCCTGGACAAGGCGCACGTGCTGGCGGGCGCGCTGCCCTGGCTGCAGAAGTTCCGCGACAAGATCGTGGTCGTGAAGTACGGCGGCAACGCCATGATCGACGACAACCTCAAGGAGGCATTCGCCGCCGATATGGCGTTCCTGCGCACCGTGGGCGTGCACCCGGTGGTGGTGCACGGCGGCGGCCCGCAGATCAGCGCCATGCTCCAGAAGCTGGGCCTGCAGGGCGAATTCCGCGGCGGATTCCGCGTCACCACCCCCGAGGTGATGGAGGTGGTGCGCATGGTGCTGTTCGGTCAGGTCGGCCGCGAGCTGGTCGGGCTGATCAACGTGCACGGCCCGTACGCGGTCGGGATCTCCGGGGAGGACGCGCGGTTGTTCACCGCGACGCGCCGCACCGTCGCCGTCGAGGGCGTGGCCACCGATATCGGCCTGGTCGGCGACGTCACATCGGTCGATCCGGACGCGGTGCTGGATCTCATTCGGGCGGGCCGCATTCCGGTGGTGTCGACCATCGCGCCCGACGCCGACGGCGTGGTGCACAACATCAATGCCGACACCGCCGCCGCGGCGCTCGCCGAGGGCATCGGCGCGGAGAAGCTGGTGGTGCTCACCGATGTCGAAGGGCTGTATACGAATTGGCCCGACCGCTCGTCGCTGACCACCCACATCGATACCGAGGCGCTGACGGCGCTGCTGCCCGCCCTGGACGCGGGCATGGTGCCGAAGATGGAGGCATGCCTGCGGGCCGTGCGGGGCGGCGTGCCGACCGCCCACGTGATCGACGGCCGGGTGCCGCATTCGGTACTGCTCGAAATGTTCACCGGGGAAGGCATCGGAACGATGGTGACCCCGCCGGAGGAGAGCCCATGAGTACACAGGACTTACAGCGGCGGTGGTCGTCCGCGCTGATGAACAACTACGGCACCCCGAAGGTGGCGCTGGAGCGCGGCGCGGGCGCGGTGGTCTACGACGCCGACGGCAAGCGCTACCTGGATTTCCTCGGCGGTATCGCGGTCAACAGCCTCGGCCACGCGCATCCGGCGATCCTGGAGGCGGTCTGCGGACAGCTGGGCACCCTCGGGCACGTGTCGAACCTCTATGCGAGCGAACCGGTCGTCGAGCTGGCCGAGCGTCTGCTGGCGCACTTCGGCAACGGTTCCGGCAAGGCCTTCTTCTGCAATTCCGGCACCGAGGCCAACGAGGCGGCGTTCAAGATCGCGCGGCTGACCGGGCGGCGCAAGATCATCGCCTGTGACGAGGCGTTCCACGGCCGGACCATGGGCGCGCTGGCGCTGACCGGGCAGGCGTCGAAGCGGGCGCCGTTCGAGCCGATGCCGCCGGGCGTCGTCCACATTCCGTACGGGGATTCCTCGGCGCTGGCGTGGGGGGGGGGGCCGGGGGACCCCCCCGGGGGGGGGGGGGGCGAGAAAGGGGGGGGCCGGCGGGGGGGGGGCCCGCCCCCCCCCCCCGAGCCCGCCCCCCGCCCCCCCCCCTCTGTTGTTACACACCACCCCGGGGGGGGCCCCCGGGCCCCCCCCCGACGCCAGCGCCGAGGAATCCCCGTACGGAATGTGGACGACGCCCGGCGGCATCGGCTCGAACGGCGCCCGCTTCGACGCCTGCCCGGTCAGCGCCAGCGCGCCCATGGTCCGGCCGTGGAACGCCTCGTCAC
>NZ_JARWQD010000082.1 GCF_029869545.1 Nocardia wallacei
GGCGCGGCGGTGGTGTCGCGGCCCCACCCACCCCGCGGCGAGACGCCGGTGGCGGATGTGGAACAGCGGGGCTCCCCCTCGGCCCACCCCCAACACCCGCCCGCCCCCCCCCCGCACTCCCCGCCCCCCCCCCACGGGGTATTCGCCCCACACCACCCCGCCCGGGCCCCCGCGGCCCCGCCACCACAGTCCGGCCAACGCCCACCACTCCCCGACGCGCCCCAGCGCGGACTCGACACACAGCATTCGGGCCCGGGATACGAAGGCATGCCGCCGCAGTCCGGTGCGCGCCCGCCGCTTCCCGATGCGCCGCGGCGTGGGCTCGATGCGCAGGCGGCGGGGCAGTCCGGGCAGCAGGCGGGGGCGCCGTCGGTTTCGTCTGTGCCGCAGACCTATTCGGGTACGACGCCACCTGCCTCGTCGGAGTTGCCGGGGCGCCCGGATCTGCCGCCGCCACCCGAGCGGTCGGCGCGGCCGCCGCTGCCGGAACCTCCTGCTCCCGGCGAGCGCTCGGATGCCACGCGGTCGGCCGAGCCGTCGCGGTCCGGCGGCCCGGCCGACACTCGATCGACCGGTCCGGCGGGCAGTTCCGAGCCGTCGCGGCGCACCCCGGAACTGCCGGACGAGCCCGCGCCGCCGTGGCTCGGGCCGGTGCGGTCGGCCGCGCCATCGACCACGGCACCAAGCGAATCCGCCGCCGATGCGGGCCACCCCGGCTCCGTCCCGCAGGAAGCACCGCCCCGGCTGAGCCCGACGATCGGGGACCAGGCGCCGCCCCACCGCGGCACCGGCTGGGCCGGGCGCGAAGGCTCCGCGGGTGGCCCCGTGGTCCCGCCGCCGTCACCGTTCGCCGACACCGGGGCGCGCAGTCCGGAAAGCGGAACCGCACCGGATTCCACGCCAACGCCGCAGTCGCCCATCGACGGCGGTCGAGGCCCGCAGGATCGGGCAGCACAGCCGGAATCCGTTGTGCCACAGGCCGCACCGGGCCCGGTGAACGGCGCGCCCGTCGATCCGCGCGATACCGATGCGGCGCGGCAGGCACAACCCGGCCCGAACGGAACCGACACCGCAGCACGGGGATTCGCCGAGCCGCCATCCCACCGGGACGATTCGCCCCCTCCGGACCGGAACGGCTGGCCTGCCGGAACCGGAACGGCCACAGCAGGATCCGAGACTCGATCGGCACCCGGCACAGAGGCCCCGGCACCGGACGCATGGAACTCCGGACCACGGAACGCTCCACAGGATCCGGCCGGACCCGTCCCGCCCACCGGGGCACGGACGCCCACCGGCACCGGGCAGGCCCCGGTCGGCGACGGGCCCGATACCGGAGGCCGAAGCGGACAGGCCCCGTACGACGATTCGCAGATATCCCGCGGCGGCTCCTCCTACGGCCCGGCCACCGGCGCTCAGGCGCCGATCAGCGAGGACTCCCCGGCGCAGGGCAGCGGATACACCGGACAGCAGGCGCCGGTCGGCGACTCGCGCGGTGGAAGCACCTACACCCCGGCGACAGGCGCGCAGGCGCCCGGCGAGGATGCGCCGAGCCGAGGAGGGCCGACATGGAGTTCCGGGGCGCAGGGCTCCTCGGCGCCCCAGGACCCGACGATGCGCGGCCCGGTTCCCCCGTACGCGGGTGGGCAGGCACCGATCGGTGCGGAGCAGCAGTGGGGCGGTGGGCAGCCGTATCCTCCGCAGTACCAACCACATCCGCAGCAGTTTCAGCAGCCACCCGGGCCGCAGCCGTCGCTGGACGATGTGCCGGTGCGGCGGGCGAAGAAGGCGCCCGGATCGGGTTGGCGGCGCGCGGTGCACCACATGTCCGGCGGTGCGATCAACCCCGGCATGTCCGCCGAGGAACTGCGGCTGCAGTAACTCGTCGCGCGAATCCGCCTGCCGGTGCGCGGCGACTACCGGATCGCGGTGCTGTCGCTGAAGGGCGGCGTCGGGAAGACCACCACGACCATGGGTATCGGCTCCATCTTCGCCTCCATCCGCGGCGACCGCGTCATCGCGGTGGACGCCAACCCGGACTTCGGCACGCTGTCGCAGCGCGTGCCGCTGCAGACCCGCTCCACGGTGCGAGATCTGCTGCTGGACCGCAACATCAACAACTATTCCGATGTGCGGCGCCACACCTCGCAGGCCACCAGCCGGTTGGAAGTGCTGGGCAGCGAACGTGATCCGGCCGCGTCGGAGTCGTTCAACGAGGACGAGTATCGGCAGGTCGCGCGAATCCTGCAGCGGTACTACAACATCATCCTCACCGACTGCGGCACCGGCCTCATGCATTCGGCGATGGCGGGCGTGCTGGACCTGGCCCATTCGCTGGTGCTGATCTCGTCCTCGGCGATCGACGGCGCGCGCAGTGCCGCGGCCACGCTGGACTGGCTGTCGCTGCACGGCCATGACCACCTGGTGCGCAACGCCGTCGTGGTGATCAACCTGCCGCGCCCGGGCTCGCCGAACGTGGGCATCCAGCAGCTGCGCGAGTATTTCCTGTCGCGCTGCCGCGCGGTGCACATCATCCCGTACGACCCGCACCTGTCCGAGGGCGCCGAGATCGACCTGTCGCAGCTGCACAAGAACACCAAGCGAGCGCTGGTAGAACTCGCCGCCACCGTCGCCGACGACTTCGCCACCGACCACCGCCGCTTCCAGCGGTACTGATCCCGGCCAAAAGCACGCCGGGAAACGGAGGTATGGGGGGCACGCGGGAAACGGAGGTATGGGGCACGCGGGAAAACGGAGGTATGGGGCACGCCGGGAAACGGAGGTGTGGGGCACGGGGGGAACGGTGGTGGGTGGGACGCAGGGGGACGGTGGTGGGCTAGCGGGGGGCGGGGCCGTCGTCCCAGGAGAGGGGGGAGGCTCGGACCTCGGCGAGGCTGCGGTGGCGGCGGCGGCGGAACAGGGAGCGTAGGGTGCCCGCGTTGAGGTAGCCGACGCGGGTCGCAACCGCGTCGACGGTGAGCGAGGTGGTGCGCAGCAGGTGGGTGGCGCGCTCGAGCCGGATGTCGTTGGCGAAATCCCTGGGCGACATGCCTATTTCGGCGCGGGTGGCGCGCTGCAGGCTGCGCACGGTCACCCCGAGCGCCCGCGCCGCGTCGGTGATCTGGAACTGCTCGGCGAGGTGATCGCGCACCCAGCGCTCGAAGGCGGCGACCAGCGAATCACCCCGGGCGACCACCTCGGGGATGGCGATCTGCGCCCGCCGGTCCCCGATCAGGAAGAACCGCGAAACCAGTTCCGCCAGTGCGGGACTCTGCGCGGCGACCACCGACAGCGCGAGATCCAGATGTGACAGCACGGCACCGGCGGTGGTGATCTGCCCGGCCCGGCACAGCACCCGGCCCTCGTCGAGCTCGACGCTGGGATAGCGGCGGCGGAAGGCCGGGCCGAGCCACCAGCTGGTGGTCGCCTGGATCCCGTCCAGCACCCCGGCCTCGGCCAGGAAGAACGTGCCCGTACAGGCCGCGGCGACCTGCGCCCCCTCGCGCCGAACCGCCGAAATCCGTTCCAGCACCGCACGACTCGCCGGAGACGACACCAGGTCGATCACGCCCTCGGCGTCGGCGACCAGCACGGCGGGCACGATCAGCAACCCGATGCCGTCGCGAATCTCGTCCAGGGGCGTGGTCGGCACGAGATGGCCGTGGCCGGTGCGGACGCTGGTGCCGAGCGAGACCGTCCGCACCCGCCACGGGTCCGGAGCGGTCTCGAGCTCGCCGAGCAGGGCATTGGCCGTGTTGAACACCTCCAGCACGGCCGCCAGCCCGAAGTCGGCGACACCGTCCACCACGAACACTGCGACGTCCATGTCGCAAACAGTACTGAATGTGTCGGTTGCGACACTCAAATACCAGCAAACGGCTCTATACCGTTCGTGATGCGGATCATGCGACACCTGGCCGAGATCCCCGACCACCAGCGCGACGGCATGCCGAGCCGATCGCACCCGAACACTGCGGAGTACCTCATGACGCTCGTCGCCACCACCGGCATCCACCATGTTCGGCTGACGGTGACCGATATCGACCGGTCCCGGGCCTTCTACCGCGATGTCCTCGGATTCGAGATCGCCGCCGAATCGCCGGGCCGCCCGGAGGATCCGCAGGTGCGCAGCGATCCCGCACAGCTATACGGGGGCGTCGTCTTCCAGACCAACGGCATGCTGTTCGGGCTGCGGCCCGTCGCCGACGCCACCGACCGGTTCGACTCGGAGCGGGTCGGGCTCGACCACCTCAGCTTCACGGTGGCGTCGGTGGGCGAATTGTCCGCCGTCGCAAGCCGATTGGACGAGGCGGACATCGAGCACGGCGAGGTCACCGAGTTGGAGGCATTCGGCATCGCGATCCTGTCGTTCAGTGACCCGGACGGCATTCACCTGGAGTTGACCGCCCCACTGGGGTGACTCCGTGTTCTATCGAGGGTATTGATGAGGATTTTCAGTAGCCGCTGTCACCGGTTCGAGTACCGGGTCACCGCGGCGAGCCCGTGTGCGGTCGGGCTGGAACCGTCCGATGTGGGAGTGACCAAGCCGTTCTTCGACTGCCTGCTGCTACTGGTCGGGGTGGAGCGCGGCGATCTCGCGCTCACTCCGGCCGCCGTCGACATCGTCAAACGCCTTGCGACCCACTCCGGGTCGTCCTACATCGTCATCGATGGGTTCGCGCAGTGGGCCGGTCCCGACGAACACATCGGCGCCGCAACCGAATTCGATGTACTGGCCGGTCTCGCGGACGCCCTGGACGTGCTGGCCGACCTCACCGAGCGGTTGCAGGAGCGCGGCGAGCTGGTGCATCTGATGCCGTTCGGCTGGAGCAAGGTCCGGCGCGCCGAGGTCCTCGATGGACAGTGGGCCCAGCACATCACCGATGTCCGGCACGACGCGCGCCCGGTCTGGTCCACGCGGAGCAGGCCGGGGTGGAGCCTCACACCCAGGATGCGGGTGCCCTGCGCCGGAAACCGCCACTGACTCCCGGCGCGGTCACCACGCGGGCAGCCGACGCCGCCCGGCGAGCACGTCGCACACGAGATCGTCGTAGGCATCGGCCAATTCGGCCAGGTGGTGCCAGGCGCCGTGCAGGATCTCGTCGTTGGCGTGCAGTGTCATCAGGGCGTGGTGGGCGCGGACCGATGCCTCGGCCAGCCGGTCGATGACCGAGCCGATGGTCTCGGTGTGCAGGGTGGCGCCGAGTCGATGCTGCGGCACGGTGCGGGCGACCCAGTCATCGATCGCCATCACCAATTCGGTTCGGCGGCGCTCGATTTCGACGATCGCGGTGGCGTCCAGGTCGGGTGCGGAGCCGCCGCGGCCGATCAGCCGGCGCTCGTGCAGCACCGCCAGGTCACGGGCGAACCACAGTAACGGTCCGCCGATGACCCGGTGCCCGCGACAGGCGCGCAGCATCAGATCCGAACTCGGCAGTAAACCAGCCGTCAGGGATTGGACCGCCGTGGACGCGTGCGGTGCGTCGGGCAGTGCCACTACCACCGTCTGAGATGTCTCCGAACCAGCCACGTTGCCTCGCCGTCATCGCCGTTACAACACATATGTTCAGGACGTTCCTTACAATAAACCTCTGAACGCACGTGTCAAGGGTCACACGCCTGAGGGACCCACGGAGTAGACTGCTTTTTCTTGAAGCAACAACCGAGGAGCGAGATGGCGGACGGTCCGAGGTACCAGCGGATCGCAGACCTCCTCCGCGAGGAGATCCGCAACGGGACATGGAAACCGGGCGATCGACTACCCAGCCACAACGAGCTGGCTGACCAGATGCAGGTCTCAATCACCACCGCTCGCAACGCAATCCAGGTACTCGTCGCCGAAAACCTGCTCTACACAGCCACTTCCCGGGGCACCATCGTGCGCAGCCAGGAAGTGCTGGAATCGGTTGTCACCAACCATATCCGCCCCGACCGGCCCAAGTCGGCGCACGACATCTTCTCCGAGACGGCGCGCGCCGCCGGTCGGGAGCCCTCCAAACAGTTCAGTGCCCGCATGGAACCGGCCGGCGCCGATGTGGCGCACTGGCTGGGGATACCGCGAGATTCCTGGGTGGTGGCACGCACCGTCCTGCAATATCTGGACAACGAGCCGTGGTCGTGGGAGGTCAGTTTCTATCCACGGGACTTGGCGGAGGCGACCGGCATCGACTTCCCGCACGATATCCCCGAGGGCACCACGCGCAGGCTGGCCGACCGTGGCCATCCCGAGACCGCGCACCGCGATACCGTCGTCGCCCGCCCCGCGACCGCCGAGGAGGCGGCCGTGCTCGGCGTCGCCACCGGCACCATGCTGCTGGACCAGCTGCGTATCGGCGCCAACGAGGAACGCATCACCCGGGTGACCCGGCACCGGTCGATCGCCGCGCGCAACCGGCTCGCCTACGAACTGGGCGACGACGCCGGCACCGAGGTGATCCGCCGGACCCTCGGGACGCCGCATCCCCCGGGCAATTCCCATTCCTTCGGTAACTCCCTGGTGCCCGGCTCGCCATGACCGTCCATTCGCGAGGTAGCCCCGCGGCGGTGGAGATGCTATGACGATCCGCATCCGCCAGGCTCAGATGGCCGACCTCGGCAGCATCTGCCGACTACGGCTTCAGCGCACGGCCTGGCTTGCGGCTCGAGGCTCCGATCAGTGGACGCGGCAGGGACGTGGCCTGCCCATCGAGATATTTGCCCGCGCGGTCGGGCGGGCGGTGCGCGCGGGCGAGACCTGGATCGCCGAGATCGATGGCGAACGGGCAGGCACCATCACCGTGAACGAGCGTGCGGACGAAGGACTCTGGTCGCCGGGCGAGCTCGCCGACGCGGTCATCGTGCACTACATGATCGTGGATCTGCGCTTCGCCGGGCTGCGCGTCGGATCGGCCCTGCTCGCGCACGCCGCCGCGCTGGCCCGCGCCCGCAACCGCACCTGGGTGCGGCTGGACGCCTGGACCAGCAACCCCGGCCTGCACACCTACTACCACCGCGCCGGATTCCGGCTGGCCCGCGTCGCCGGGCCGCAGGCGCCCGGACCGTCGGGAGCGCTGTTCGAGCGGCGCGCCGAGAGCTGGTTGCCCGCGCCGGTCCTCACGGTCGCGGGCCCGGAACCGCAGGCCCACCGCAGCATCGCCCACTGAACGGCGGAACGGGCCGCGGCGCGGGCGGTTACAGCGGCGGCAGGTGGGCGATCTGGATCATCTCCTGCCCCCGGCTGCGCGAGACCAGCGTGCCGCGGCCGGGCGGCAGCTTGGTCGGGCGGACGTCGCCGATCAGCTTGCCCTCGTCGCGGGGGCCGCTCATGATCAGCGTGTCCACCGACAGGTTCTTCATGCCGCCCAAAATCGGGTCGTACAGCGCGCGGGAGACGCCGCCGATGCGCCGGGTCACGATCATGTGCATGCCGATATCGCGCGCCTGCGGGAGGAATTCCATCAGCGGCGCAAAGGGATTGCCGCCGCCGGCGACCACCATGTCGTAGTCGTCGACCATGATGTAGATCTCCGGGCCCTCCCACCAGCTGCGCTCGCGCAGCTGCTGCGGCGTGATGCTCGAATCGGGGATGCGCTTCTGCAGGTACTGCGCCACCTCCTGCAACATGTTGCCGCAGGTCTGCGAGGAGGTCGAATATCCGGCCAGCGCCTCGCCCTCGATCACGCCGAGCATGGTGCGGCGGAAGTCGATCAGGACGATGCGCGCCTCGTCGGGGGTCGAGTTCTCGACGATGCCCATGGCGATATTGCGCAGCAGGGTGGTCTTGCCGCACTCCACGTCGGCGAAGGCCATGAAATGCGGATCGGCGCCGAAATCCAGGACCAGGGGCTGCAATTCGGATTCGCCGAGGCCGATCACGACCCGGGTGGGACCGAGCCCGATGCCCTGGTTCTGCGCGCTCGCCAGCAGCGCGTCCCGATCGATCTGCTGCGGCAGCATCCGGACCTCGGGCGCCCGGCGCTGCGGATACAGCTGCTCGAGGCCCTGGCGGGACAGCGCCACACCGTCGGCCAGGGTGCTCGGATCGGTATCGGAGTCCAGGCGCGGCAGCGCGATCAGCATGTGCAGCTCCTGCGGCGTGAGACCGCGGCCCGGACGGCCCAGCGGGACCTGGTGGGCGGTGCGGCGGCCCATCTCCGAATCCGACGGGTCGCCCAGGCGCAGCTCCAGCTTGGTGCCGATCTGGTCCTTGACCACGGGCCGGATCTCCGCCCAGCGCGAGGCGCCGATCATCAGGTGCACACCGTACGAGAGGCCCTGCGTCGCAATGGCATTGATCTGCGGCTCGAGGCTGTCGAACTCCTCGCGGATGGCCGACCAGCCGTCGATCACCAGGAAGACGTCGCCGAAACGGTCGCTGGCGAGCGGGTCCGCGACGCCGGGCTGCGGTGCGGACCCGAACTTGCGCCGCCGGAACTCGGCCATCGACTCGATGCCGAGTTCGGCGAAGCGTTCCTCGCGCCCCCGCATCAGCGTGGTGAGTTCCGCGATCGTCCGCCGCACGCGGTCGACGTCGAGGCGGCCCGCGACCGAGCCGACGTGCGGCACGCCGACGAGTCCGGCCATGCTGCCGCCACCGAAATCCAGGCAGTAGAACTGCACCTGCTCGGGGGTGTGGGTGGCCGCCGCCGCCATGATGATGGTGCGCAGCGTCGTCGACTTGCCGGACTGCGGGCCGCCGACGACGGCCACGTTGCCCTGGGCGCCCGCGAGGTTGATCGTGAGCACGTCGCGGCGCTGCTCGTACGGCTTGTCGATCACGCCGATCGGCATCCACAGCTGGCCGTGCCGGTTCACCGGCGAGCGCCAATCCGGGTCGGGCAGCAGCATATCCACGCTCGGCGACTCGTCCAGCGGCGGCAGCCACACCTCGTGCGCGGGCCGCCCGTGCCCGGTCAGGCGCTGGACCACCACGTCGAGCAGGGAGTCCGGGATCCCCTCCTCCTGGGTCGGCGAGGCACCCGCGGCCGAGGGCGGGGGCGGCAGCTCGAGCAGCGGATTCGACAGTGCCGCAGGCGAAGCGGACGGCTCCGCGGCGGGCTCCTCGGTCTCCGGCATCTCCACCGGGCCCGCGGTGAACAGCGCCGGGCGCTGCCGCGAGACGGAGGTGCCGTCCTCGGTGACGACGCCGGTGCGCGGCGCCACATACGGACCCGACACGTAGCTCGCGTTGAACCGCAACGGATCCGACGCGTCACTCTTCAGATATCCGGACCCGGGCACGCTCGGCAGGTGGTAGGCATCGGTGATGCCGAGCACCGCGCGCGACTCGTTGGCCGAGAACGTGCGCAGGCCGATCCGGTAGGACAGATGCGATTCCAGGCCGCGCAGCTTGTTCTCCTCCAGGCGCTGCGAGGCCAGCAGCAGATGCACGTGCAGCGAGCGGCCCAGGCGGCCGATCATCACGAACAGCTCGGCGAAATCCGGCTTCTGCGACAGCAATTCGGAGAACTCGTCGACGACGATGAACAGCGCGGGCAGCGGATCCAGCGGGACACCCGCGGCGCGGGCCTTCTCGTAGTCGGTGACGTTGGCGTAGTTGCCCGCCGACCGCAGCAGCTCCTGGCGGCGGTTCATCTCACCGGCCAGCGCGTCCTTCATGCGGTCGACCAGCGAGAGTTCCTCCTCCAGGTTGGTGATCACCGCGGACACGTGCGGCAGCGTGTCCAGCCCGAGGAAGGTCGCACCACCCTTGAAGTCGACCAGCACCAGGTTCAGCGCATCCGGTGAATGCGAGGTGACCAGCGAAAGCACCAGGGTGCGAAGGAATTCCGACTTACCCGAGCCGGTCGCGCCGATGCACAGGCCGTGCGGGCCCATGCCGTTCTCGGCCGACTCCTTGATGTCGATCTCGACCGGCGTGCCGTCGGGGGTGATGCCGATCGGGACGCGCAGCCGCTCCCGCGCGGTGCGCGGACGCCAGACCTTGGCCGGATCGATCTGCGCCGCATCGGGAATCTTCAGCAGCGCCATCAGGCCCGGATCGCTCGCGGTGCCGTCGCCGAGGCTCACGATCTGCGCGGCCGTGGCCAGCCGGAACCGCGCCAGCGCCCGGCCGAACGATTCGGCCTCCGCCACGCTCACCTCGTCGGCGGTCGCGAACTTCTCCACGCCCGCAGCGCTTTTCGCGGAAATGTCGCCGCCGGAGGCGACCAGCTGCAGGCCGCGGCGGGCGGCCAGGCCGGTCTCCGGCGCGGTGAGATCGAGCACCGTCACCGAGTCCAGGCCGGACTCGCTGACCAGCCGCTCGTTGCCGTTGACATAGCCGTCGTCGATGATCACGACCAGATGCAGCCGCCCCTGGGTCGGCTGCGGGTTACGCATGAACCGCCCCCGCTCGAGCAGCTCCGCCGACAGCGCCGTCTCCAGCTCGCCCAGCGAGGTGTACATCATGCGGGCCGAGCCCATGCCGTCGCGCTGGGTCGGATGCTGCAGGTGCGGAAGCCATTTCGCCCACGCCCAGTTCGGGCCGTCCGGATCGGCACAGACGATGGCCACCGCCAGGTGGTCGGGGCCGTGGAAGGCGACCAGCTCCATCAGCATGGCCCGCGCCAGCATGCGCGAATCCTCGCTGGGCCCACCGATATTGATCGCCGGGAAGGCGCGCAGCGAGACCGCCGTCGGCAGCTGGTGCACCACCGAGTGGGTGCGCACGAATCGTCGCAGCGCCACCGTCGACACCGGCTCCAGATCCTCCAGCGGCCCCGTCTCCGGGCGGGCCAGCTTCGTGGCCAGGCGGTGGCTGCCGACACCCACCCGCACGTGCCCGAAGTCCGGGTCGTTGGGGCGGCGCTCCCACATCCGGCGGGTGCCGATCAGCGACGGCAGGTCGGCCGGTTCCGGATGGCTCCAGCCCAGCGTCTCCAGTTGCTTGCTGCCGGTGCGGCGGACGTCCTTGCGGATCTGGTCCAGATAGCGGAAGTAGTCCTTGCGCTCCTCGTTGAGTTCGACCGCCCGCTTGCCCGTCCCGCCGCGGAAGCCCGCCATCATGCCGACCATCGACATCAGCATCATCATCGGGAACATCAGCATGAACGGGTTCTGCAGCATGTTGCGACCCATCATCGCCATCATGGCGATCATGCCGACGACCGCGACCACCATGACGATGGGCATCAGCTTCATCATCAGCGGCGCGGGCACATTGCGCGGGATCTCCGGCGGAGAGGTCAGCGCCACCTCACCACCGGGCGCACGCGGCGGCGCGATGCGGGGGCGACGGACGAAACCTTCGGTAACCATGACTCCCTCTACTGCTCCAGATCCGGGTCGAGTTCGGCACGGGAGCGCCGGAACGGAATCGCCACGGCGACACCGATTCCCAGCCCGACCAGGCAGGTGATGGACCCGATGATCGCGATTCGGCGCGGCCGCGGGTCCGGGCCCGGCGGGGGCACCGGCGCCGCGATCGGCCGCGGCACATCGGCTCCCCGCGAGACCGGCTGATCGGGCAGCGGGTCGGTGAGCGCGGCCAGCGGATCGATCAGGCCGTGCCCGACCCGCTCGTCGCGACCGGCACCCGGCGCGTGCGCGGTCCGGGTGATGCGGTCGATCACCTGGCCCGCGCTCAACTGCGGGAACCTGGCCCGCACCAGCGCGGCCAGCCCGGACACGTAGGGCGCGGCGAAACTGGTGCCCTCGACCGGGCGCACGCCCTCGGAGGTCTGCACGCCGTCGACCAGGCCGGTGCCGCCCGGCTTGCTGTCCAGCGACACGATCTTGCGCCCGATCGCGGCCGCACCGATCCACGGGCCGTGCAGCGACAGCTCCGAGGGGTTCCCCTCGGGATCGACCGACGCCACCGACAGCACATAGGGCGAATACCAGGCCGGGGTCGCGACGGTGGCGACCGAACTCCAGCCGGGGCCCTCGTTCTGGTTCTCGCAGGGCCCGCCCTGCTGGACGTTTCCGGCCGCCGCGACCACCACGACATTGCGGTCGTAGGCGTACTTCACCGCCGCGCCCAAGGGAGCGTCGGCGCCCTGGGATCCCGCCGGGGTGCACGCGACCTCGGAGATGTTGATGACCCCGGCCCCGAGATCGACCGCGCGCACCACGGCCGCGGCCAGCGTGAGCACGCTGCCGTACCCCGCGCTGGCGATCTTGTCGGGCCGTTCGGCGGCGCCGCGGTCCTTGGCCTCGTACGCCAGGCTCAGCTGGCGGATGGTGAGCAGTTCCGCGTCGGGGGCGACGCCGGAGAATCCGTCGGCCGGACTCGGTTGTGCCGCAATGATTCCGGCGACCAGCGTGCCGTGCCCGTCACAGTCGACGGTGCCGTCGGTATCGGAGACGAAGTCGCCGCCGGGCTGCAGCGCCGGGAGCCGCGGATGCCGCTGTACGCCCGTGTCGATGACCGCCACCTTCTGCCCGGCGCCGCGGCTGAACTCCCACGCGGCGGGCAGATCCAGAACCTGTTGCGCGACCGGCGGTTCGGTCGGCGGGCCGCCGGTGAGCATGGGCTCGGCGCACACCGACTTCTGCTCGGTCGGCTCCAGCGGCGCCGGGCGGTGGCTCAGATCCACCGCCGGGCCGAGCGCACCCATATCGATCACCGGCGGCGAGACGGCCGCCGCCGGGCCCATCCCCGGCAGGCAGACGGCCGCGCCGGTCAGGGCGGCCGCGCAGATCAAGCGCAGCGCGATGCGAAAGGGCTTGCCACTCATATGTTCCGGGCCATCGAGTACACGCCCATGATCCATAGGACCAGCGGCATCACGGCGATGATCAACAGGTACTCGAAGATCTCGATCGCGCGCCGGGTCACCGGTGTCACCTCGATGTGGGGGCCGATGACGCCGAACCCGACCGTGCCGAGCGCGAAGAGCAGCAGCAGCGCCGCCGCCGCCAGCTCGACGTCGGCATCGCCGAACGCCAGGCCGACCAGCAGCAGGACGAAGGTCACGCAGCCGCCGACGATCAGCGTCGCCGCCTGGGCCAGATCGGCGAAGGACCGGCCGCGCAGGCACAGGATGATGGCGGTGATGACGGCCAGCGTGATGCCCTGCCACTTGGCGGCGCCCAGCGGATCGGCGGCGCCGAACGCGCCGACCACCGCGGAGGCGGTGAAGGCACCGACCAATCCGGTCTGGAACTGGTTGGCCGTGCGGGCCCGCTGCCCGAGTCCGGCCGCCGACGGCAGCGCGGTCGCGCCGATGGCGCCGATGCCCTCGATGGTCGGTCGCGGTTCGTGATCGGCCGGATCGATCGCGCCACCCGCGGTCGGCACCGGCGGAATCGGCAACCGCGCCAGCAACGCCGCCAGCCGCGGCACCGCCGACAGCAGCAGGATGCCGCCGACCAGCAGTCCGGCACACAGCTTGGGCAGCGCCGGATGCCACACCATGTAGACCGCCGCCGCGACCAGACCGATCACGCCGCCCGCGCCCACGGCCGAGAACAGCGTTGCGCCACTGCCGATGAGGCGGTAGCCGACGACGGAGGCCACGATCGCGACGGACACACCCAGCAGCACGTGCGGGCCGCCGAGCTGCCCCGGCACCAGCAGTGCGGCGCCGCCGAAGAACAGCAGCAAACCGTCCAGCGATACCCAGTTCGCCGTCGTCTGATCGAAGTACTTGCGGGCCGCGATGCCCGCGGCCCCGAAGGCCAGCACGCCGGATCCGAGCAGCGCGAAGGCGGGCCACAGCGGGTCGCCGTGCTGCCGCGAGACGGCCAGCAGCATCAGGGCGGTCAGCACCGTCAGCACCGACGCCACCAGTCCGGTCCAGCGCGCGGAGGTGCCGGACCAGCCCCGGAAATCCTCGGCGACCAGCCGCGATACCGCGTCGATGACATCGTCGAACAGCGCCGGCGCCTCCTTGGCGGCCACGCTGCGCAGCACCAGCAGCTCGCCGTCGTACACCTCGGCGTCGGTCAGCGAGCGGCTCGGGGCGATCGGATCGCGGCCGAGGCGGGCCAGCGTCCAATGCTGTGCCCGCAGCGGCACCGAATCCTCGTCGCTCTCGGTGATGTCGGGGGTGCGCGATTCGATCAGGGTGACCAGGTCACCGATGAAGCTCGCGATGGGCACCGTCGCGGGCAATCCCACATCGACTTGTGTGTTGCCGCCGATGACCGAGACCCGGCACAGATCGGGCTCGCTCGCTTTGGTACTCGTTGTCGATGGATCCGTCACCGGAGTCGATCTCCCACCCTCGTCTTTCCGAATGCCCGGTCTCCCAGAAAGCCCACTGCGACCGGGACGTCAATGCTCCGTGAGACAGCGTGAGGACGAACATCTTTCGCACATCGAGAACCCTCAAATCTCGACAACGCTCACGTTGCGACCCAACGGCGGCTAACCCTAATCTAACTGACGGATCTCCGCCGTGCGGTCGGTACTCTGGTCGCACGATGAACATATACACAACCACAATCGAAGGCTTCGGGGTTCGACAGCAATGAGCGGCAACCGTCAGGCACAACGCGCATTCGATGCCGGAGTCTTATCCCTGGGCCTGCCCATCGAGGGGCAGGAGTCGGCACGCGATCTGGAATACGCGAAGCTGGCCTTCCAGCGCGCCACCGAATGGGATCCGACGATGTGCGATGCCTGGCTGGGCCGGGCCGCCGCCGGCGAGGTCACCAAGGAGGTGCTGTTCAACCTCCACAAGACCAGCGCGAGCACGCTGTACCGGGAGCAGCGCCGGGTCGGCCTGCCCTCACGCGCGCTGGCCGGGCGCTTCCTGCCGGGGCTCTACATCGACTATCCGCTGGCCTCCTACACCGAGGTCTGGCTGGCGTGGGCGGCGCAGCTGATCTCCGAGAAGGAGTACGACGAGGCCGAGCGCACGCTCGACGAACTCGAGACCTACCGCAAAACCCTGCTCAGCGATCCGGACCGCGAGGTCGACAACCGCATCAGCGCCTACGTGCGCGCCGTGCTGCACTACAACACGCAGCGCTGGCCGGATGTGATGTCGGTGCTCGCGGGGTCGGCCGAGTGGGACGACCCGTACCTCGCCGCGGGCGCGCATGTGATGGTCGGCACCGCCTGTGCGCAGCTGGGCCTGTTCGGTGAGGCGATCCGGCGCATGGAACAGGCCGAGGCGGGCCCCATTCCGGCGGCCCGAACGACCGCGATGTTCTGCCGCGGCCTGTGCCTGCGCGAGACCGGCAGCGAGGACGAGGCGCAGGCGCTGTTCGAGAAGGTGTATTCGCAGGCCCCGGATTTCGAGGCGAACACCGCGGCGATGCGCGACCGCACCTACCGGATCACGGTGACCACCCGCGAGTCCCTGGAGGCGCGCACCGATCGCTGGGACCCGGCGTCGGCGCCGTCGATGGAGTCGATCCAGCAGGCCGAGACCGAGGACCGGGCCAAGGCGATTCTCGCCGAGGCGCGCGCCGAACTGGACCGCCAGATCGGCTTGGACGCGGTGAAGAACCAGGTCGCGAAGCTGCAGTCCACCGCGCAGCTGGCGAAGATCCGCGCGGAGAAGGGGCTGTCGGCGGCGCCGCGCGGCCAGCATCTGGCGTTCACGGGTCCGCCCGGCACGGGTAAGACCACGATCGCGCGCGTGGTGGCCAAGATCTATTGCGGCGTGGGCATTCTGCGCACCGACAAGGTGGTGGAGGCCAAGCGGGGCGATTTCGTCGGCCAGCATCTGGGGTCGACGGCGATCAAGACCGAGAAGCTGATCGATACCGCGATGGACGGGGTGCTGTTCATCGACGAGGCGTACACGCTGATCCAGACCGGGCTCTCGGGTGGTGACGCGTTCGGTCGCGAGGCCGTGGATACGCTGCTGGCGCGCATGGAGAACGACCGCGACCGACTCGTGGTGATCATCGCCGGATACGACGGCGAGATCGACCGCCTGCTCCAAGCCAACGACGGCCTGTCGTCCCGATTCTCCAAGCGTCTGCAATTCCCCTCGTACAAGCCCGAAGAACTCGGCCGCATCGCCACGCTGATCGCCGGTTCCCGCGATTCGGAACTGTCCGAGGACGCCCAGGCGCTGCTGGTGCGGGCGTGCGAGCAGCTGTACAACCTGGAGAGCACCGACCAGAGCGGTGCGCCGCGGCGCGGCGTGGACCTGGCGGGCAACGGCCGCTTCGTCCGCAACGTCATCGAGGCCGCCGAGGAGGAACGCGAATTCCGCCTGGCCAACGACGATTCCCTCGACCTGTCGGCCGCCGACGAGTCCCTGCTGATGCGCATCGAGGCCGCCGACATGCGCGCCGCCCTGACCGAAATCCTCGCATCCCTCAACGTCGGAATCACCGACTTCTGAGAAGAGTTCCCGGCCAAAAACATGCCGGGAACAGGGGGTGCGCACACGCAGGGAATAAGGGTGGGCGCACACCGGGAACAACGGTGAACGCACACATCAGGAACAACGGTGAACGCACACCAGGAACAACGGTGAACGCACACACCAGGAACGACGGTGAACGCACACCGGGAACGAAGGTGGACGCACACACCAGGAACGACGGTGGGCGCGTACACCGGGAATCAAGGTGGGCGCGCAGCGTTACTTATCCCCGGCGCGCAGCGCCACTCATCCCCCTGCGCACACCCCTACTCATCCCCGGCGCGCACCCCTACTCATCCCCGGCGCACACCCCTACTCATGCCCGGCGCGCAGCGCCACACATCCCCGGCGTGCTCTTCGCCGGGGCTATCCTCCGGCGGCGGCTACTGAATCGTGGCTGGTCAGGGCCTCTTTGGGGGAGAGGGTGGGGCCGGGGACCAGTTGGCCGACTATTGCCCAGGGGGCCAGGCGGGGCTTGTTGCCCAGGCCCAGGACGTCGGCCGTGGCGAGGTCGGGGACGCCGTAGCGGATTCCGTTGTCCGCCACGTAGAACAGGCTGTCGCGGCGGGTACTGCCCGATTCCATCCCGGTGGCCTGCACGAACTCGCCGGAGCCGGGCGGCAGGTACACCGTGTCCACGCGATCGCCGGTGCCGTCCGCGGTGACCAGCTCCACCGGCTTGGCCGAGCCGCCGATCGGCAGGCGGGTCCCGGCCAGGATCGACACCGCGGCCCGTTCGCTCGGGCCCTCCACCGCCGACGTGCCGGTGCCCGGCGTCTTCGACCAGGACACGCACGCGACCGGATTGTCGTCGGTGACAAGCAGCTTCGGCACCTGCACCGGGAACTGGTCGACGCGCAGGGTGCGCACCTGCGGCACCTCGTCGAGCACGTCCGGGGTCACGGTGGCGACGTCGCTCATCCCCTGCGAGTTCGCGTTCCGGATCACCTGCGCCGCGAACGGCGTCACCGGCTGCACCCCGTTCTCGAGCACCACGAACATCTCCGGCTGCCCCGCCCGCGTCAGGCTCGGAACCGAAATGATGCCGCCGACAGGGATCTTGGACAGCGGCCCGGGCCCGGGCTGACCGGCCCGCGCGATCTGCGGCGGGGCCAGCGGCGGCACCTCGGAGGTGGCGCCGATGAATCCGGCGCCGACCGGACGCGGCCGCGCCGCGGACAGCCCCAGCGAACGCGACATCACCGAGTTGTTGGTGTCCACCTCGGCGCGCTTGCCGTCGTAGATCAGGTAGGTCTTGTCGTCGTGGCGGACCAGCAGCGCCGAATCGGCGCTCGTGACCTGGATCCGGTCGCCGAGCTCCGGCTCCCCCGCCACCACGGTGGTCGTGCCGCCGGTCGCCGAACGTGCGCTGCCGCCGAGGGTTTCACACAGCGCCCAGTGCGAGCTGTCGCCCTGCCCGGACCCGGGCAGCGCCGCCGGAGCGCCCGGGATGCCCAGCAGCGGGCCGCGGGCGAAATCGTTGAGCTTGTTGTCGGCCACCGCGTGCGGGGCCGCGTTGCTGCCGGTGATCAGCCGCGCCGACGCCAGATTCAGCACGGGGTGCAGGCGCGTGGACCCGTCCTGGGAATGCACGACGACATACAGCGCGCCGCTCTGCTTGCCGGAGACGATGAGCTGGTCGCCGATCGCGCCCTGAGGCCGCAGAAACGCCAGAATGGCGGCACCGGCCACGATCAGAATCCCCAGCACCGCACCGACCAGCAGCGACCGCGTCTGCGAGCGCATCGGATCGTGCAGCATGCGCACATCACGGCGGATCAGGGCGTGATCGAGGCGCCGCAGCAGGAATCGGTACCCATTGACCTGGGCACGGGTCGTCAGCTGTGCTGGCACTCGGTCTCCATCAAGCTCTCCGTCACTATCCGTAGCCGACACGGTACCGTAATTCGGCATGCGGCCCGAACCGATGAACGGCCGCACCGGTGTTGCGGAGTTCCACGGTGACCGCGCGAATGCGAAGCAGGGCAACAATTGTGAACGACACGATGAATAACGGGACAATAGACAACGTCGGAAGTAATAGCAGCAAACGGACGGCATCCCGCAGTTCGGCATACGACACGTTACGAGATCCGGAATTCTGGCTGTTCCGAATCTTTCCGCTGCGCGTGGTCATTCCCACGGCGACAGTAGCCGCGATCGTCGCCTGGGTGGTACTGGCATTCACCGATCTTCCCCTCGCGTCGGCGGGCTCCGCCGCAGCGGTACTGCTCATCGGTCTCACGCCGATCCGGGGCCGCTCGCTCGCCGGGCGCATCGCCTCGCTGCTCGGCCGCCGGCACCGGCCCGCGGTCGACCGGGTCGGGGAACCGGCCATCGACGTCCCGCTCGACGAGGGCGGCAGCTACGGCGTGCGCTGGGACGGCGACCTGCTGGTCACCATGCTGCGTATCGATCCGCCGCCGGACACCCTGACCCTGTTGCGCCGCGGCTCGCTGAGCACCGACCAGCTGCTGCCGCTCACCGAGGTCGCCAAGTGCCTGGACCAGTTCGACATCACGCTGGCCGGGATCGACGTGGTGAGCACCGGCGCGCGCACCGCGGGCACCGGCGTCGTCGCCTATCTCTACGACCGCATCCTCGGCCCGCTCCCGGCCATCGCCCACCGCACCGTATGGCTGGTGCTGCGGCTGAACCCGCTGGCCAGCGCCGAGGCGGTGGAGAACCGGGGCGGCGGGGGCACCGGCGCGCTGCGCACCGCCATCATCGCCACCCGCCGGGTGGCCAACCGGCTCGCGGCCCTCGACATCGCCGCCTCGGTCCTCACCGCGGCCGAGATGAATACCGCGGTGCGCGAACTCACCCACGGCTTCGACGTCGCGCAGCTGCGCGAGACACCGCACTACCTCGAGGACCGCGGCCGCCATCTCGCGCACTACCAGATCGGCGCCGACATGATCGGCCCCCGCGGGCTCGCCGACATCTGGGCGGTCCCCAGCCTGTCGACCACGACCGTGCTGCGCCTGCGGCCGGGGGCGGACCGCGGCGACCGCAGCGACCACGCCGGCACCGTGGTGCTCAACGCCGTCGTCCGCTTCGATACCGGGGCGCCGCCGGAGAAACCGCCGCTACCCGGCCTGCGCGAGCTGACGGGCAATCAGCTGCGAATCCTGTTGGACACCTTGCCGATCGGGGCCGGGGGACACTGGGGCGCGGATATCGCCTACCGCGGAACGCTGGCCGCGCTGGCCGACATCACCGTGCCGACGGCCGGGTGCGGGCAGTTGATCGGCGCCGACGAGACCGGCCAGGGCATCGCCGTCCCGCTGATCGGCGAGGGCACCCGGCACCTCGAGGTGATCGGCAACGTCGACCTGGCACAGCAGGTGATCCTGCGGGCGACCGCGCTGGGCGCCCACGCGATCGTGCACACCAACCGGCCCGAGGCCTGGCACACCATGGTGGCCAATCTCAATGCGCCGCATGTGCTTTCGATCGCGCCGCGATCGGCCGGGGCCAGCTACCACCCGCCCGCGCCGCCACCGCTGCCGACCGCGGCCTACCCCAGCACCACCGTCGTGGTCTTCGACGGCATCCAGCCGACCGCGCTGACCGGCGGCGCCACCATCGTGCATGTGCGCCAGCCGAATCAGCCGGAGAGCCATTTCGAGGCCGACGTCACGCTGATCCAGGATCCCCAGGCGCCCAACCGGATCACCGTCCGCACCGCCGCGGCCTCGGCGACCGTATTCATGGTCACCACGCCGGACGAGATGCAGTACATCGGCGAATCACTGGTCGCCACACGGTAACCGGATCCCGGCCAAAAGCACGCCGGGAATACTGGGCGACTGCGACGCGGGAAAACCATGCGACTACGACGCCGGGAAAACCAGGCGACTACGACGCCGGGAAAACCAGGCGACTACGACGCCGGGAAAACCAGGCGACTACGACGCCGGGAAAACCAGGCGGCTGCGACGCCGGGAGAACTGGGCGACTGCGGCGCCGGGAAAACCAGGCGGCTGCGACGCCGGGAGAACTGGGCGACTGCGGCGCCGGGAATACTGGGCGGCTGCGGCGCCCGGGATGATGGCGCGCCCAGGAATGCTTGCGGGGGGCGGGGGGGGGGTTTAACCCCGCGGGCGGCCAGGGGGGGGAGGCGGCGCAGTTGCCCGAACGAATCCGGGTCCATGCGCTGGCAAAGCTGCTGGGGACCACCAGTAGACGCATCCTCGCCCACCTGACAGAGCTGGGGTCCGAGGCCCGCAGCCCCCAATCGAACCTGGATCGCACGGTCGCCGAATCGGTCCGGGACGCGCTCGTCCCGGCCGAGGACGCGGCCGGACAGCCGCAGCCCGCGCGGCCCGAGACCGGCCCCGCGGCAACCACATCCGAGGCGAACGCAGCCGGGGCCGCCCGGACCGAAGGGGGCGTAGCCGGGTCGAGCGCCGGGTCCGGGACTGCCGAAACCGCCGAGTCCGGGGCTGTCAAGGCGTCCGGAACTGCTGAGACGACCGCTATTGAGACTGCTGGGACCGCTGGGTCCCGGGTTACTGGAACCGCCGAGTCCGGGACTGCTAAGTCTCGGGCTGCCGGGTCCGCTGGGTCAGAGACTGCCGGGACCGCGGGGTCAGAGACTGCTGGGTCCGCTGGGGCAGAGAATGCTGGGACCGCCGGGTCCGGGGCTGCTCGGACCGCTGGGGCCGGGGCTGCCGGAGCCGCGACCTCCGGGGCTGCCGGGACGGGCGAGTCTCAGACTGCCGAGTCCGCCGGGTCCGGGGCCGCTGGGAACGGGACTGTCGAGGCCGGGGCCACCGCGTCCGACGCGTCTGTGGGAACCGCGTCCACCACATCCGCGTCCCGGCCGACCGGGACCGAGTCGACATCCGCCGCCGCGCCGGGCGCTGCGGTGCCCGCGCTGGCAGCGTCCGGGCAGTCCGGCGCTCCGGAACCGCCCCCGCAGCCGCGGCAGTCGCTGTTCACCAGCCCGTTCCAACCGCCGGAGCCGCCCGTCACCGAGCCGGTGGTGTTCGAGTCGCCCGCCGTGGTGGCGACGCCGCTGTTCCTGCCGCCGGACGCCGAGGCCGCCCAGGAGATGCGGCGCAAGCGGCGCGTCGAGCGGCAGTCGCAGCCCCCCGAGGACAAGCCCGGCAAGCCCGCCGAGGACAAGCCCGCCGAGCCGCGGTCCGACGACACCGCCGCCGACGAGACCGACACCGAGTCCGGCGTGTGGGACGACGACCAGTCCCGCGACGACGGCGAGGACGGTGGCCGTTCGCGCCGCCGTCGCCGCGGTCGCCGCGGACGCGGCCGGGGGCGCGGCGCGCAGTCCACCGACTCCGATGATTCCGACGACACCGACTCCGACGACTCCGAGCGGGAGTCGGCCGAGTCCGGCTCCGACGACGGCGACACCACCGAGGACGGCGCTCAGGACACCGCGGTGCCGGAGGGCTCCAGCCGGCGCCGCCGCCGTCGCCGCCGGCGCAAGGCGGGCGAGGATTCCGACGGCACCGAGCCGAGCGACGACGATCCGCCGAACACCGTCGTGCACGAGCGCGAGCCGCGCAACAAGCGCCGCGCGGCCAGCGACGAGGTGCAGGGCATCAGCGGGTCCACCCGGCTCGAGGCCAAGCGCCAGCGCCGCCGCGACGGGCGCGAGGCCGGTCGCCGCCGCCCGCCGATCCTGACCGAGTCGGAGTTCCTGGCCCGCCGCGAGGCGGTGGACCGGGTGATGGTGGTGCGCGAGAAGGTCTTCCCCGACCAGCACGACCACGCGTCCGCCACCACCCAGGTCGCGGTGCTCGAGGACAACATCCTGGTCGAGCACTTCGTGACCAGCACGGGCCAGGCGTCCATGGTGGGCAACGTGTACCTGGGCAAGGTGCAGAACGTGCTGCCCAGCATGGAGGCGGCGTTCGTCGACATCGGACGCGGCCGCAACGGCGTGCTCTACGCCGGTGAGGTGAACTGGGAGGCGGCCGGGCTCGGCGGCAAGGAGCGCAAGATCGAGCAGGCGCTCAAGCCGGGCGACACCGTGCTGGTGCAGGTCTCGAAGGATCCGGTCGGGCACAAGGGCGCCCGGTTGACCACGCAGATCTCGCTGGCGGGCCGCTTCCTGGTGTACGTGCCGGGCGGGTCGTCCACCGGTATCAGCCGCAAGCTGCCCGATACCGAGCGCAAGCGGCTCAAGGAGATCCTGCGCGATATCGTGCCGCAGGACGCGGGCGTCATCATTCGCACCGCGTCGGAGGGCGTCAGCGAGACCGAGCTGGCCCGCGACGTGGAGCGGCTACAGGCCACCTGGAAGACGATCGAGGAGCAGTCCAAGAGCGGCTCGGGTGCGCCGAAGACGCTGTACGAGGAGCCGGACCTGCTGGTCAAGGTGATCCGCGACCTGTTCAACGAGGACTTCTCCAAGCTGGTCATCGAGGGCGACCGGTCCTGGACGACCGTGGAGAGCTACATCCGCACGGTGGCGCCGGATCTGCTGGCCCGGGTCGAGCGGTACGACAACAGCACCGTCGACGTGTTCGGCAGCTTCCGCATCGACGAGCAGCTGGCCAAGGCGCTCGACCGCAAGGTGTGGCTGCCCTCGGGCGGCACGCTGATCATCGAGCGCACCGAGGCGATGACGGTGATCGACGTCAACACCGGCAAGTTCACCGGTGCGGGCGGCAGCAACCTGGAGGAGACGGTCACCCGCAACAACCTGGAGGCCGCCGAGGAGATCGTGCGGCAGATGCGGCTGCGCGATATCGGCGGCATGATCGTCGTCGACTTCATCGACATGGTGCTGGAATCCAACCGGGACCTGGTGCTGCGCCGGCTGACCGAGGCGCTCGGCCGCGACCGCACCCGCCATCAGGTGTCGGAGGTGACCTCGCTGGGCCTGGTGCAGATGACCCGCAAGAAGCTGGGCACCGGGCTGGTGGAGGCGTTCTCCACCGTCTGCGAGCACTGCCACGGCCGCGGCATCCTCGTGCACAACTACCCGGTCGAGACCGCGCCCGCCGAGGAGAGCTCGGGTCGTCGCGAGGGGCGGCGCCGCCGTAAGGACAAAGAGAAGGACAAGCCGTCCGCGGCTCCCGCCACCAACGGCACCGCCCAGGCCGACGGCGACCACGAGGAGGACGCGGCCGCCAAGCGCGCGCACCCGGTCGCGCTGGCCATGGCCGCGCACCAGGCCGAGGAGGTCGCCGAGTCCGAGAGCGCGCCGACGTCGAGCGTCGCCGCGGCGACGGAGCCGGACACCGGGACCGACCGTGCCCCCGGCCGCTCGCGGCGCCGCGCCCGGCGCGGGAGCGACCGCAGCGCCGACCGGTCCGACGCGGCCGTCACATCCGCTGGCCCAGCAGTGGCCGAGTCCGAGAGCACATCGGTGACCGAAGCCTCCGATGCCACCGCTTCGCCGTCGACCGCCGCCTCATCGGATGCCGCAGCGCGCAGCGCCACCTCCGAGCCCGCGCAGCCGAGCACCGCCGCCGCGGCGGAGACCGGCACGCCCTCGAGCACCGCCGCGGCTTCGGGCGCTGCGGCCTCGAATGCCGATGCGCCGTCGAGCACCGCCGAGCCGTCGACTGCTACGGGGTCGAGCACCGCCGAGCCGTCGACTGCTACGGAGTCGAGCACCGCCGAGCCTTCGGGCGCTGCTATGGAGTCGGATACCGCCGGGCGGTCGGCTGCTGTGAGGTCGAGTGCTGCCGAGCCGTCGGCTGCTGGGGGATCCAGCGTCGCCGGGCCTTCGAGTACCGCCGAGCCCTCGGCTGCTGCGGGGACGAGTGCCGCTCAGCCTTCGGGTGCTGCTGCCCGGTTCGGTGCCTCGGAGACCGGTGCCGGAGAGAATGCCGATGTGCCTTCTGGTGCCGACGTGAGGTCTGGTGCCGCTCTCTCGGATACATCCGCTGTCTCCTCGCATGCCGATGCGACCTCGGGTGCGGCCTCGGCTGCCGGTGCGGGTATCGCCGGGGCCGGTGACGCTGTGTCGTCGGATACCGATGCGCCCACGAGTTCTGCTGCCGGGGCGGGAGCAGCTGGGTCCTCGGCTGTCGCCGCGCATCCGGGAGCGGCTGTGGGGTCGAGTGGCGCGGCGAGTGCTGCCGCGGCATCGGATACAGGTGCGGAGGGGACCGCGGCGTCGGAGACTCGCGAATCCGGCTCGGCCGCCTCGGCGGGGGAACCTGCCGAGGCGGGGCGCCGGGGACGCCGCCGGGTGGCGCGCAGTACCGCGGCGCCCAGCACCGATACCGAAGGCGCCGTGTTCGTGCTGTCCAGCACCGAACAGCAGACCCCGGCCGTCGACCTGACCGATATCCCCGCGCCGGAGGTCCCGCCGCGCAGCCGCCCCCGCCGCCGCTCCGCGGGCCGCGCCGCAGGCGCCCCGGAGCAGTCGGACTGAGCCGAGACCGACCGCAGGCCCCCCCCCGGGCCGGGGGGGGCCGGGGGGGGGGGGGGGGGGGGCGGGGGGGGGCGCGGGGGCCGCCGCCGCGCGGGGGGGGCGGGGGACGCCGCCGGGTGGCGCGCAGTTCCGCGGCGCCCAGCCCCGATTCCGAAGGCGCCGTGGTCGTGCTGGGGGTCGGTTCGCTGGCCGC
>NZ_JARWQD010000083.1 GCF_029869545.1 Nocardia wallacei
CTCCGCGCACCTCGGCGACTGTGCCCGCGCTCACCACCTGACCGCGGTGGATCACCGCGAGCCGGTCGCACGGGTTCTCCACCAGCGCCATCACATGGCTGGACAGCACCACCGAACCCCCGGCGGGGGGGCCGGGGGGGCCCCGACTCATGTGGTAGATGCGCTGCAGTCAGCGCTGTCAGGCCGTGATGCGCGCCTGCAGACCGAGGATGTCATCTCGCTCGCGTTGTGCTTGCTCGGGTTGATCGCCTATCTGGAACTCGCTATCCAGCTGTTTCTGCAGAAGGCGTGGCTGGTGTACATGGCGGCCACACTGCCGATCGCCGGGGCTGCATCGGTAACCGGTGCGGGGAAGGCGGTGTTCGACGCGATGCTGCGGCTGGCGGTCACCGTCCTGCTGTTCAAACCCGTTGCGGCCCTGCTTTTTGCGGTGGGGTTCTGGCAGATCCGCGAGTTCAACTCGGGCGCGGATGTCGTGACGACCGTGCTGGTCATGGCCGCACCCGCCTTTTGCATGCCCGTGCTGATCAACCTGATCGGCAATACCGCGGTGGCGTTCGCGGGGACACCGATGCTGCGCGGGACGATGCGGCTGGGCCGGACCGGGAGCCGCCTGACCACCCGCGGGATCAGCGATTTCGTCGGCGGCTTCCGGGAAGGCGCCTCCCGCGGCCGGGGCGACTCCGACGAGTCCGGTACCCGGGCCGAGGCGCGCGCGAGTGCAGCGCCGACAACGCCACAAACGCCATCGACTTCGGCCGCGGCCGCGTCGACCAAGGCCGGTGCCGCCCCTGCACCCGCACCGGGAGGCAGCGGCAACCCGTCCGCCCGGACGGCTGCCGCCGCGACCACGAGCAGCCCGGGCGCCTCGGCCGGAGGTGGCGCGAGCCGCGCTGGCGGCTCCGGGGCGGCAGCCGCCGGGACCGGGCCAGCCGCCGCTGGCGGTCGCACGGCGCATAGCTCGGCACCGGGGAGTGCGCCGCGCACAACCGGTTCCAGTGGGAGCGGCGCAGCCACGGGCGTGGGGCCGGCGGCGGGGTCGGCGAATCGTGCCGGTGGGCGATCGGGGAACTCCGCGCCGGATCCGGGGCCGGGGCCGGGGAGTACGGCGGATCCGGCTCCACCCCGGCGGCCGGGTCGGCGTGGTTCGCCACCGCACGACGTGACCTTCACACGCATTACCTGACCGGTGCCCGACGGCCGCGGGGGTGGCGCGGCGGGCGGGGAGCGGTGATCGACCTGATGGAGTTTCGATGGCACAGCAGAAGTACGCAGGATGGCGGCGACCGGAATCCACCGGCCTGGTACCGGGATTGTCCACCTTCACGTCCGTGTTGGCCGTTGTCGCGGCCGCGGCGGTGATCGGGCTGTGGTTCTTCGCCTCGGCGCCCCTGTTGTCGCTGGTGGTGGCGGTGTCTGCGGTGCTGATCTTGGCGCCGACCACAATCCGGGTACGTGGCGTGTCGGCGGGTGACCTGCTGCTCGGATGGCTGCGGACGCTGCCGATCCGGCGCATGGAAGCACACATTTACAAGACCGGCCTGTTCAGCCACATCCCGGGCGGGCGCGCCCGGTTGCCTGGGTACGGGTCGCCGATCACGTTGACCGATTGCTTCGATCCCGATTCCGGCGACAACATCGGCGCACTGATCAACGTTGTGCGGCACACGATCACCGTCGAACTGTGGGTGCACGCCCACGGCCAGGACACCCTGCCCCAGGCGATCATCGACGGCCGGGTGGCCGGGTGGGGCCGGTTCTTGCGCATCGCGGGTGAGCACGGAGATATCGCCGGGCTGGCGGTGGTCACCGATACGGTGCCCGAAACCGCCGCGGCCTACCGTGCAGAGCTGGCTGCACGCCGTTCGGCGCGGGCGCCAGCGTTCGCGCACGAGATGGTCGACGACCGCGCCGCCGAGCTGGCCACGGACACGATCCGGCTGACGCAGAGGATCGCGCTGACTTTCCGGTACGGGTCGGGGGCGTTCGCTGACGGCGTGGCGTCGGTGTCTCGGCGGCTGCCGGAGCTGCGGCAAGCGGCCGCGGGCGCGGGCCTACAGGCCGATTGGGCCACCAGCGCCGAGATCGTCGCGACGACGCATGCCGCGTTCAATCCGGCCGCACAGGCGCAGCTGGACGAGCTGATGACCCGTGACGGCGACACCGGGATGCGATGGTCGGATGCCGGGCCCGGCTACAGCGAGGACAACCCGCGCTATTACCTGCACGATTCCGGCAAATCGCTGACCTACCGGGTTTACGACTATCCGGTGCAGCCGGTCGATGAGCAGATCTTGGCGAAAGTGCTGCGTCCGAGCCACCGGGCTCCCTACAAACGGGTGACGCTGCTGTATCGCCCGCATCGGCCGTCGGATGCCAAGCAGATGGTCGACGCGGATTTCCGGGACGCGTTCGCTGCGGTGCAGCGCCGCACCCGCGGACTGGTGGATGCTCGCCAGCAGATGCGGTACGAGGATCTGGCCGCGCTGCGCGACGACCTGGCCGAGGGCCACGGCCTCACCGATGTGGGGATGCTGGTCACGGTGACGGTCGCGTTCGACCAGACCGGCCGTGATGCGGTGCAGATGCTCGCCGACTCGGGGGTGTCGAGTTCGCTGAAGTTCGCCCCCTGCTATTTCGATCAGGGCTCGATGTTCCTCACCGCGCTCGGGATCGGGGTCTTCCCGGATATGGACGAGACAGCGGGGGGAACCGATGCTCTGGCTGCCTGATTCGGTCGCTGATGCTTTACCGGCGGCGCTGCGAGAACGGATTACGCCGTCGGCGGGTGCTCCGGCCGGTTTGCTCGACCCAGAGGAAGCCGAGGAGCTGCGCGAGCTGCTGCCGACGATGTCGCCGTGGGCACGCTTCCGCGGGTCGCGCCGGTTGGCCGCGCACGAGGTCGCGGTGTGGCAATTGGCTGCCGCCCAGTCACGGCAGCCGTGGCAAGCACCACGCACGCCGACTCCGCGGGGATTCCGTGCCCGGTACGGCGGCTACATGAAAAGGCCACTGCCGACGCCGTACGTGCGCGGCACCACCTGCCGCGTGTGCGGGTTGTATCCGTTTCCGTTACCGGCGGAGGTGACCACCCCGGGTCTGCCGATCGGTCGTCAGCCCAATGGGGCCCCGTTCTTGTTCGACGCACTGGCGTGGTTCGACAACGGCCTGATCTCGGCGCCGCTGTTTTCGATCATCGGCCCCAACGGGTTCGGCAAATCGACGTTGATGCGACAGATCGCGGTGAACGCGTTGTTCCAGGGCCGGCACGTGATGTGGCTGGCTGACGCGAAACCCGACGGCCGCAGGTTGTGCGAGCTACTCGGTGACGACGGGCAGATCTTCCACATCGGGGGTAGCGGTGGCGGTGTTCTCAACGTTCTGGATCCTGGCGCGCTCGCCGATGCCGTGGCGCGCCTGAGGGATCGCCACGGCGCGATGATGCTGATGGACCAGCTTCACGAGGCGCAGGCCCACAATGTGGTGTCGCTGGTGTCGCTGGTCCGCCGCAGCCAGATCGCAGACTACGAGAAGTCGGTGATCGACGCTGCGATTGCCGCGCTGTACGAGGGCGGGCGATTCTCGCCGACCAGGCCGCCGATCTTGTCGGATCTGGTCGCCCAGTTCGACGACCCGACACCGGAGATGCGGGCGAACACCGCCGCCCGAAGCGACGACGAGTTCGCCCACCTGACCCAGCGGTTGGTGCAATCGCTGCGCGCCCTGGTGCAGGGAGCACTCGGCCGGGCATTCGATGGGCGGTCGACCCGGCGGATGAACCTCGATGCCGCCATGATCGACGTCGACTTGTCGGTGATCCCGCAGTCGGCGCGGGATCTGCGCGCCGCCGTCATCGCCATCACCGGTATCGAAGCGCAGGAAGCGATACGCGCCCGGAACCTGCTGGCCTCCAACGGGTTGGCCCGCAAGACAGTCACCGACATCATGCTCGACGAGCTGTGGCAGCTGTTCGAAGTCGGCGGGTCTGCACAGATCGCGACGGTCAACCGCATGACTCGATTGCAGCGCACCGAGGGCGAGACGCTGGGGACGGCTACGCACACCGTCGGCGACTACAAGGGTGTGTCCGACCGGGTGTCCGAGCAGCTGCAAGCCACCGGTTTCATCTCGCGGTCTCGGGTGAAGTTCGTGGGGCCGATCAATGCCAATGAGATCGAGGAGCAGCGGGGGCTGATCGAGTACACCGAGCCGGAGGCCGCCCTGCTGAAAAGCTGGTCGGACTCGGGCGCCCCGGCTCGGTACGGGCGCCGCGCAGTGCACGACGGCATGGGCCGGTTCATCGCGAAATGGAGCGACGATCCAAGTAAGCCGGGTGTGCCGTTCCGCACCTGGATCAGCCCGGCCGAGCTCGAACTGGGGATCCACGAGACCTCCGCGGCGCTACAGCACGACAGCGATATCGCCGCCGACCGATGATCGCAGCGCTGATGGCTCTCCTGCGGTACCGGCGCATCATCCTGGCGGTCGTGCTGGTGCTGTTGCTGCTGATCGCTCAATGCAGCGCCCGGGACAAGGACAACAACGCCTGCGGCCCGCCGCCGGGTTCCGTTGGCGGGCTGGTGTACCCGGTCGACCCGTCGACTCCGATCAGTTCGGGGTACGGTCCGCGTGACGGTGGGTTCCATCACGGCGTGGATTTCGGTGTACCGCAAGGCACCCCGGTATATGCGCTTGCGGACGGCACTGTGACCGCCGCGCAGGATCAGGGCGTGCAGGGGTTCGGTGGCTGGGTGGTGCTCAGTCATGTCATCGACGGCCGACCGATGAGTTCCGTGTATGGGCACATCGACCCGGGCGGTGTGCATGTGGAGGTCGGCCAGCAGGTACGTGCCGGTGACGTGATCGCCAGTTCCGGCAATGCCGGCGAATCCAGTGGCCCACACCTGCATTTCGAGCTACACGACAGCCCCGACCGGATCCGGCAGAGCAACCCGGTCGACCCGACTCCGCTGCTGGACCGGATCAAGAACGGCGAAACCACCAGCGACAACGCCGATTCGGATCAGCGGGCGGCGACGGCCACGCCGCGAAGCGAGGCGGTCGACCGTAACGCCGTGCAGGTGATCGAAGTGGGACGTGCCGCAGGGGCATCCGATGAGGCGATCGTGATCGCACTGGCGGTTGGGCTGGTCGAGTCGGAAATGTTGAATCTCGCGTCGGAAGCTGTGCCGGAGTCCAAGCTGTACCCCAACGACGGGGTTGCGCCCGGCGACGCCGATTCCGTCGGCGTGTTCCAGCAGCGACCGTCGCAAGGATGGGGTGCGGTGGACGATCTGATGGACGTCCGCCACCAGGCGGACACCTTCTTTCAGCGGCTGCTGGCCAGCGACTGGCAGCACAAGTCGTTCACCGAGGCCGCCGCAGATATTCAGAATCCCCGAAAAGACTTGCGCGGCAAGTACGGTGCCCGCGAGGACGAAGCGCGCGAGTTGTTCGCACGGTTGGCTGGGCACGCCGCGGCGGGCGGCCGCGGCTGCAGCCCCACCCCGACCACACCCCCCGTTCCCGAGGGCGGTGACGGCGACACAATCGTGGCCGCAGCCCGCGCTCAGATCGGCCGACCGTATTTGTGGGCCGGCGGGAACGAATCCGGCCCTACCGGCGACCCTCCCGGCTTCGACTGCTCGGGGTTGACCCTGTATGCCGTGCATGCCGGTACCGGTCTGCAGTTGCCGCACTACACCGGCGATTCACGCCAGCCCGGCCAATTTCAACAGGGCCAAGCCGTCGCTTTCACGCCTGCGACTGAGGCGAAACCGGCGGACCTGAGCCAAGCTCAACCCGGTGACCTGGTATTCTTCGGTGCTGGCACCGATGCCGATCACGTCGGTATCTACACCGGCACGGTCAATGGCGTAGCGATGATGGTGCACGCACCCGACGACGGCACCTCGGTCGTGGAGGTTCCAGTCACCGACGGTGGCGAACTCATCGGTGTCCGCCGATTCACCACCGCAAATCCCAAGTCCGACACTGCAACCGGTGACTCCGCGGCGAGGCGAACGGAGATCCCATGACCAACGCAATGCCCGACCCGGACGACCCGGTGAACCGTTCACACCCGGAGCCCTTCGAGCGTTCCTCCACCGCCAACGAATCCGAAGACGATCTCGAGGCCGCTGCCTGCGAACTGACGGCCGCTACCGAGGCGGTCGAGGCGACTGGCTTTGTCGTGCAACTGGATTCACGACGAACGGAATGGTTCACCGAGCTGACAGCATCGGCTGCCCGGCTGCTGCGCGGTCACCAGCTCGGAGGGTTGCGCCGATGAACGCTGCGGAGTCGGTGCGTCGAGTCGCTGGTGCCGTCGTGGTCGCTGGGGTCGCCGTCGTGGGTGTGGCGTGCTCGCAGCCCGCACCCGACTACGGCGAGCGCGGCGACACCGGTTTCGGTGTTCCGTCGGGGGCGGTGGTGCAGACGATGCCGCCACTGCCGGCGCCGTGGGACACTCTCGATCGCAACGATCCCAGCGCGGTGGCCGTCGCTGCGATTCAGGCAGTTTTCGATTGGCACCCGGAGCGCGGCGAGGTCGGCCCAGAGATCGCCGCGCGCCGTGCCGCGCCGCTGCTGACCCCGCGCGCTGCTGACACGTATCGCCCGTATCCGATACCGCGGCCCACGTGGCAAGCGTGGATGGATTCCTCCACTTCGATTACCGCGACGACTGGTATCGGTGCCGAACAGCACCCGCCAGACACCGATGTTCGGTGGCAGCGCAAGGCGGTGACCACGCTCACCGTTGCGACTCCGGGGAAACCGACGACCAGCTCCACCGTCATCAGCGTGGTGACTGTTCAGCGGCAACCCGTGTGGACCGTCACCCACATCTCACACCTGGTGTCGTGACGGGAAGGAAGGGTAGGAGCGTGCCGCGATAGTCGATGCGGACTGGTCCCTCGTGGCACGGCCACACCGGTCGGCTGTGGGTAGCGAGCGCCGCCGGAGCGTGTGTGCGGGCCCGCTGCGCGTTTGGCGGGAGCGTCAGGCTTCGGCGGGCTCGCGGGAGTACCAGCGGCCGGTCCATGGCAGGTGGTGGTGTACGGCGTTGTAGAAGTCGGCGTCGTCGTCCAACTCGGTGGTGTAGTCGAAGGCGATCCCGGGCTGCCCTCGTCGGCGTGCTCGTTCGACCGCGCGGGCCATGCCTTCGGCTTTGATGGCGCAGTTCGCCGAGTCGCCGCGTTGGCTGGACAGCGTGGGCATGTGGAACAGTGCAGCGGTGTATCCGGCCAGCTGGGGAGAGCTGCGTTCGGCGAGCACAGCGACCCAGTGGGGCATCTCGATGGCCGACGCTGTCGCGCGCTGTCCGAAACCGGTTGTTGCGGTGCGGCTCTCAGGCTTCTTCCGCGCCGCTTTCGCGATGCGGTCTGCTGCGAATGTGTCCATGGGGCGACGGCCGTGACGCCGTTTACCTCGGCTCATACCCGATGACTCTAGATCGACCCGGCTGCGGAGCTCCGGTAAGCGATCAGGTGTGTTTCGCGAAGAGGATGGCGCGCTCGTCGTCGGATAACCGGCAGATGGACAATGCCTGCCAGGGGTGGGACCGGCCGTCGATCCATTCGCTGGCGCTGGTCTCACGCAGCAGGGCGTCGCGGAACAGATCGCGATCGGAATCGGGCATCGGCCCTGCGGCCATTGCGGCGTCGAACTCACGCATCTTGTCGGCGCGGATGGTGTTCGCCCAGGCGACTTGGGCCGTGCTGCCTGAGAGTTCCGGCCATCCGGCAACCCGTGCCGCCTCGGTGTTCGCGGCATTGATCTGGTCGTGTGCGCTCATGCCTTCGATAGTGCTCCAGGGCACCGACAGGTTGAACAATCTTGCCGCAGTGGGGATTTGAGTATCCGTTGCTAGACGACGAACAGCTCGTTCACGGACCCGGCGGGCGTAGCGGTGCGTGGAGTGCACAGCGAGCCTAATTGCCTTCTACAACAGCACTTTTCGCGCCCCATTCGCTGCAGCTCGAGTTTCCCGAAGCTGAATGCGCATGGGCTTGGGGAAACTCGAGTGCTGCGGTTTTGTCGGTCTGATCTGGGATGATGGGTGTTTGCCGGGTTGGAGGTGGATACGGATGGATTCGGCAGCACGTCTGACTGGGTGGGATCTGGCGGTATTGAGTGCGGGAGGCCCGCCGGCACTGCCGGGGGCCTTTCGAAACGAGTTTCGGTTGTGGTTGGCGGGCAAGGGTTTCGCGGAGTCGACGCAGCTGACGTACTACAAGCGGGCGCGTGGTTACCTGCGGTGGCTGGCGGCCAGCGACGCACATCCGGACGCATTCACTGATGGACCCGGGCGCGACGCCGCGGTTGTGGACTATTTGGAGCAGGCGAGTCCGCCGACGAGGAAAGTCACGTTGGCCGCTTTACGGGCGTTGTACGACTCGCTGGATTTGGGCCCGGTCCTGGTGGACCCAGTTGCCGTTGGGCAGGTGGTGCCTCGCACGTTGAGTACTGAGGAGCAGAGCCGGGTGTTCGATGCCGCGGCGGCCAGGTCGGCGCGGGACTACGCGCTGATCACCCTGGGATTGGACGTCGGGCCGCGGCCGTCGGAGTTGCGGCGGCTGAACGATGAGGATGTGGCCCTGTCGGCGCAGGCGGGTGCGGTCCGGTTGGTCGGCCCGGATGGGCGGTCTAGGACTGCTGGGCTGGCTCAGGGCACGACGTGGGTGTTGATGGGGTGGCGGAGAGAGCGACGTGCGCTGCTGGGGCCGAAGTCGCGTGAGCGGGCCTTTTTTGTGACGCTGAGCAGCCGTCGACGGATCGATGAGGTCGAGAGTCTGGAGTACATCGTGTCGATGATCGGCATTGATGCTGGGTTGCCTTGGAAGTTGACGCCCTCGGCGTTGCGGGCGACTGTCGAGAAGCGGCTGCACGATTCGGGGCTGGAACGGGCTGCGGTGGCGGCTCGGATGGGGCAGACTTTCGTCAACGCGCCGCGTGTGCGGGCACTGATGTTCGGCGATATCCGTTCCAGCCGTATGGATTCCACTCACCATGGATCGTCTGGACGTTGAGTTTCGATGTCGGCGTTTGACCGACGACTTCGTTCGGTGCCCCCTGCGCGCACCTGTAACTTCGGGAAACGCCGTTGGGAAAAGGAGCTTCGGGAGAAGGTGAGGGCTCCGTCCACGGTTGTGTTGAGCACGCCTTGGCGTGTCGCCTGGGGCTCGATGTGCGGCACCCTCACGCGGGCTTTCTGGCGACCCTGACGCCACGGTTTATACGAGGGTCTCCCTGTCGGCAGCCTGAACGTTCAGGGAACGTTAGCGCTCGGATGCCGGTCGGCACCGCTGTCTGAGTGCCTGTATACGTTGGCGGTGGATGTTGAGTCGTTGTTCGGCGATATCGGTGAGGTTGTCGAGTTCGTCGATGTCGGCATGTGCATCGGCCATTTGTGCTGTGCGCAGGCCGGTTTCGCCTTTGCTGCGCCGGTAGGCGTCTTCGACGACGGTGCGTGCGTCGCCCCATGGGTCGAGTGGCATGCCCATGGTGTAGATGGCGGCGATGTAGAGGACGAGTGCGCGGTAGGTGGGCCGCGGGTCGATGTCGTAGGGGCCGCGGGCGCGGGCCATGACAGCTTGGGGGGTGGGGTCGTGACCTGCGGTGGCGAGGTGGCGGGCGAGGTGGACTGCCACTTTGGGGAGGTGGCCCTGGATGTCGTCGTCGTCGACGAGGGACAGCAGTGTGGTGGCGTCGGCGGCGGTCATATTGAGTATGTCGGCAACGAGGTTGTTTTCGGGATCGGCCGCCGTCATGGCGTGGGAGGTGAGGTGTTCGGCGACGGCTGCGTAGACCTGGTCGACGCGCTCCGGGTTTGGGGCGACGTGTAGGTCTGGTGCTGCGTCGGTGTGCGGTTGGTAGTTGGGTCGGCGCTGCATCCGGGTGCCTCCTCCGGCGGGCTGTGCCGCGTAGGCCGGACGTCGGCGCTGGATCTCCGGCGTTGTGGTGGCCTGATCTTCAGGGTATGAGCGAATCGGCGTGGTTGCCATGGTGGTTGGGTCCGTTCTGCGGGTTCGGTTGTTTGGGCGGGCCGGGTGTCCGGGGTGATGCGGTGGGTTCCGCGCCGGGTGATGGCCCTGCACGGAGCGCAGCGGAGTTCCGTTGCGGCCGTTGCCGATGAGGGCCACGGCCGACGGTGATTGCTGGGTGCACGGCCCGACCGGATGCGGCGGGGTTCAGTTCAAGGGTGGTGCTGCTCGATGGTGGAGGGTTGCGGGAGCCCGCACCCCCTCGCCTATTACATTTATTACACATTCGGGCGAGGGGTGCGGGCACCCTGAGTCAGAGAGCGTGCCGGAGTTGCGGGGAGTGGGTCAGCTGGCGGCCGCCGTGTTGGCGTGGTCGCTGGTGTAGGCGCGGGCACCGTACTTGGCGGCGGCTGCTTCGAGCGCGCGTTGCTTCGCGGTCAAGTTCTCGATTTCGGCGGCGAGCTTGGCGGCCTCGGCGTTCTCGGTTCGTTGGCGTTTGCGTGCGTCGATGGCGACGGCCGCGCGCCACAGCTGGGGTCGGTCGTCGCGGGTGATGTAGTGGGCGAGGATCGCGCGCACGATGGCCGCGGCGCGGTCGGCGGTCTTGCCGGGTGCCGATCCGCCGCGGACACGCTGGCAGTTGATTCGCCAGCCGTCGAGGTTGTCGACGTTGTCGAGTGCGAGAACGGTTCCGCCGCAGACCTGCACACCGTTGACGACAGGTAGGTCTGGCCGTTCCTTGCTGCGGTACTGGTAGCGGTCGGTGCCGTCGTCGGCGCCGAATACGACGTGGACGCGTCGGAGTTCTTGCGAGAGCGCGGCATCGTCGATGAGCACCGTGACCGTGCCGGTGAACTTCGGCCCGCGCACTCGGTAGCGGCTGGCGGCGTGTTCGATATCGGTGTCGAGCTGGGCGCGGGCGAAGCCGAGCGGTCCGAGGTCGAGCAGCACCGAGCCGGGCTCCTCGTTGGCGTTGTCGTCCTGGCGGGCGGCGTGCCGGGTGCGGCTGCGGTGGGCCACGATTGGGCCGAGCAGTTGCGCGAGTTGCTGGGCGGGGCGGCCGGAACCGACGGTGATGGTTGCGGACTGCTCATCGACGGCGGCGTCGGCGTCTGCGGTGGTATCGACGGTGTAGCCCAGGCGCTCCGCCTCCCTGGTGAGGGTCTGCCACAGCACGGCTGTGGGGTCCTCGACGGGTTCGGGTTCGGCCGGTTCGTCGGCGAACTCCTCGTCCGGCACGGTCTGGCTGATGTCGTACACCGAGATCATCCGGAACCGGGGGCGGCGGTTGTCGGTGCTGCTGCCGTTTTGGTCGTCGCTGTCGTCTGCAGCGTCGCCATCGGGGCTGGTGTCGTGGCGTTTGTCGCGCTTTTTGCCTGGCGCGACGATGCGCAGCGGGGGCTGGTTGACCCGGCGGCCGCGCAATCGCCAGCCTTTGGCGCTGTCGATGTCGGTCACGGTGATGCCCAGTTCCTCGGCCTGCTTGTAGATCAGGGCGAGGTTGCGCAGGCTGTAGCGCAACAGCCGTGCGCACACGAGTCCGCTGGCATGCCCGACGATTCCCGCGATGTAGTCGGGATCTTCGAGTGCAGCGTCGGCCTTGTCATAGCGGGCTTCGTCCGCGGCTTTGAATTCGGCGATTTCCTCGGGCGTGTACTTGCGCTTACCCATTGTTGCTGGTCACTCCTTGTTCGATCGTTCCGTCTATCTATATTATTACACATCTTACACATTACTGCAGGTGCTACACCGGTCCGAATCCGGCCGTTGTCCGTGCATTCGGTCAGAGCCGGGCAGTGCCCCGCCCGGTCCGGGTTCGGGTTCATAGGCCGGGCTGTTGTTCTTTGCGGTGCTCGGCGACGAGCCAGTTGCATGCGGCGGCGCATGAGGAGCGCGGCCACGCTCCGCTGTGGTCGTATTCGATACGGAGGTCGTAGCCGCGACGTAGTTCTCGGCTTCGCGTCGGGTGCTCGAGCGCCCATTCGGCGGCCCGCGCGGCCTCCTCGGTGGTGACGGTTTGTTCGGTGAATTTCATTGTGGCGCTGCTTCCTTCGGTTGTGGCGGCATGGCCGCCGGGCGTCCGCGCCGCATACCTGGTGGGTCAAATGTTGTGGTATCGGGTGGTTTCCGCGTACGAGTGCACCGGTTAGGTCCTGTGGTCGTGCGGGCCGGGCGCGCGGTGGCGTGCCCGGCCCGGGGGTTGGCTGGTTATCGGCCGAGTTGTCGGCGGCGGTCGGCGAGGCTGGTCCGGTTGGACAGGTCGACGTGTTCGGCGGCCGCGCGGCCACGGGCGTAGGGGCTTTGCGTGGGCCGGCGACGGTAGGCACTCTGGGTTGCTTCGGGGTGTTGCCTGTTGGCTGCGGCGTCGGCGCGCGCTGCGTCGGAGAGCAGGACCAATGCTTGTGTGGTAGTGCCAGTCTCAGCGTCGCGCGCTTCCGCTGCGGTGTGTTCGGCGCCGGAGAGCATTTCGTGTATGCGGGTGGCGAAGCCGAGCATCCAGTCGACGCGGTAGGCGCGGGTGCCGCGCTGGTAGTCCGGTGTCGGGTGGAGTTTCATTGCGGCGGCGGCCATTCGGGGGTTGAGCTGAAGGAACAGCAGCTGGACCCGATCAGCGTGAAGTTTGACGCCGTATACCTTGATCTCCTGGCGCCGGTGGTCGCGGCGGGTACGAACGCAGCTGCAGTGCAGGGCGGCGGCGAGCACGCCGAGCAGGTAGACCTGCTGGGGTAGGTATTGGCCGCGCAGGTGGAAGGTGAGCGCCACGACGGCGTTGTTGCCTTCCTGGCGGGTGCCGCGAGCTTCGCTTTCCTCGATGCCGGTCGTGGCGACGAGGTGTAATGCCTTGGCGCGGAAGGCTTCGGCTTCGTGTTCGGTGGCAGCGTGGTCGGCGTGATTGAACAGCAGTCCGATGCGCTCGGCCATTTTCTCGCGGGATCGTTCGGTCGCCATGGGTGTTTCCCTCCTGGTGGCTGGATGTGGACAGCGGAGAGGCCCGCCGGGGGGTAATTCGACGCGGCCACCCGCCGCCGGGTAGGTTTGAAGTGGGGGTGTGGGGGGGGGCCGGGGTGTGAAGTATGGGTGATGCAGCAGGGAGCCGACG
>NZ_JARWQD010000084.1 GCF_029869545.1 Nocardia wallacei
CCCCCCCCCCCCCCCCCCCCCCCCCCCCCCCCCCCCCCCCCCCCCCCCCCCCCCCCCCCCCCGCCGGTGTGCCCGTGCTGCTGGCCGCGGCGTCGGACGCCGCCGCCGCGCTCACCGGCGCCTCCGTGGGCACCGCCTTCGCCGCGCGCCCGGTGCGCCTGTCGGCCCGCAGGTTCTGGGTCCGCCACGCCGCCGACAGCCGCGGTGCCGTGCTGCTCGACGAGGGGGCCGTGCAGGCCGTGGCGCACCGCCGCCGCTCCCTGCTCGCGGCGGGCATCACCGGCGTCCGCGGCCGCTTCCACGGCGGCGACGTCATCGACCTGATCGCCCCGGACGGCCGCGTCGTCGCCCGCGGCGTCGTCGAATACGACAGCACCGAACTCCAGACCATGACCGGCCGCTCCACCACCGAACTCCCGGAAGGCATGCAGCGCCCGGTCATCCACGCCGACGACCTGGTGAAGGTGTAGGGACGGCTACGCCGGACGCAGCAGCGGTGTGATCCGCTCGACGATGGCCGGAACATCGGCGGCGGCATGCGTCGCGATATCCATCATGGTGAACAGGTCGTCCTCCGCGGCGGGGTCGAAGCGCATGCCGTTCAGCTTCAGGAAGGCATCGGTCGCGACGAAGGCAATGCGTTGGTTGCCGTCCATGAACGGGTGCGATGTCGTCAGCGAATGCAGGAGCGCCGCTGCCTTCTCGGGGACCGTGGGGTAGGGATCGACCCCGAAGGTAACGGTCGCCGGACGGGCGGCGGCGGATGCCACCAGTCCCGGGTCGCGAACGACCAGATGGTCCCCGATCGTCACCCGGCCGATGGCGATGATCTCTTCGGCGCTGAGGTACCGAAAGCTCACGCGTCGCTCAGCCGTCGAATGAGACCGGCATGCGCATCGTTGGTTTCCCGGGCCAGCTCGAGGACCTGTGCCGTGGTCCGGCGCTGCCGGTACTCTTCCAGCGCCGCGACGACGATGGCGTTCTTGGAGCGTTTCTCCTCCTGTGCCGCCTCGTCCAGCCAGTGATCGAGTTCTTCGGGCAGGCGCGCAGCAAAGGCCATCACCGTCTCCTCTCGCCAGAGTGGTGCCTCCGTTGGTACCGGGGGTGATACCAGTGCCGTGATCCAGCGGCGGATCCCGTCAGCGGCTCGGCGGGCTGACTCCCGGTTGGTCCGGCGGTCTGGTGGAGGAGGATTCCTCGGGGATGGGGCCGGTGACGCCGGGCTGGCCCTCCTCGTCGGTGAGGGGCGGGCCGGGTGGGAGTTGGTCCGGGGGCGGTGGGGCCGTGGGGGATTCGGGCGCGGGAGGCGGCGGAGGCGCGGAGGGCTCCGGAGCCGGTGGAGGCGCCGGAACCGTTGTGCCGGTGGGAGGTTGGGGCGGGGCGGGCGCCGGGGTGGCGGAGTGGTCGGGGGTCGGAGGTGCCGTGGCGGGCGGCTCGACAGGGGAAGGCGTTGCGGGCGTGGGGGATTGGGGCGCCGGGCTCGGCTGTCCCGGGGGCGTCGGCGGCACGGGCGCCGAAGGAGCCGGTGATTGTGGTTTCTATGGGGCAGAAAGAGTCGGTGGTAGCCCTGGAGTTGTAGGCGGCTGGTCCGGGGGTGTGGGCTGCCCGGGAGCCG
>NZ_JARWQD010000085.1 GCF_029869545.1 Nocardia wallacei
ATCGGCGCGCCCCCCCCCCCAAACCAAATTCCCCCCTTCTTTTTGGCCGAAACCGGTTTCCCGCCAAAACCCATGCCGGAAATCAGAGAGGCGGCCCGAGCGCGTCGGAAGCAAGGGAAGCTGCCCGAGCATGCCGGGAACGAAGGAGGCTATCCGAGCATGCCGGGAACGAAGGAGGCTATCCGAGCATGCCGGGAACGAGGGAAGCTGCCCGAGCATGCCGGGAACGAAGGAAGCTGCCCGAACGCGCCGCGAACGAAGGAAGCTATCCGAACGCGCCGCGAACGAAGGAAGCTGCCCGAACGCGCCGGGAACGAAGGAAGCTGCCCGAACGCGCCGGGAACGGCGGGAGGCGGTCCGCACGTGCCGGAGGCGGAAGGGAGGCTGCCCGCCGAACTGTCAGGACGGCGGGCAGAGTGGTCAGCGGCGGGCGGCGCGGAGTTCGCGGGGGAGGGCGAAGACCAGGGTTTCGTTGGCGGTGGTTACCGGCTGTACCTCGCCGTAGCCGTGTTCGGCCAGCAGGTCCAGGACGCCGCGGACGAGGATGTCGGGGACCGAGGCGCCGGAGGTGACGCCGATCGTGCGGACGCCCTCGAACCAGGCCGGATCGACCTCGCGGGCGAAGTCGACCAGGTACGAGGCCCCGGCCCCGGCGCCGAGGGCCACCTCGACCAGGCGCTTGGAGTTCGAGGAGTTGCGCGAGCCGACCACGATCACCAGATCGCACTCCGGCGCCATCGCCTTCACGGCGGTCTGGCGGTTGGAGGTGGCGTAACAGATGTCGTCGCTCGGCGGGTCCTGCAGCTTCGGGAAGCGCTCCCGCAGCCGCTGCACCGTCTCCATGGTCTCGTCGACCGACAGCGTGGTCTGCGACAGCCAGATCACCTTGTTCTCGTCGCGCACGGTGACGGCGTCGACCGATTCGGGGCCGTCGACCAGCTGGACATGGTCGGGCGCCTCGCCGGCGGTGCCCTCCACCTCCTCGTGGCCCTCGTGGCCGATGAGAAGGATGTCGTAGTCGTCGCGGGCGAAGCGCTTGGCCTCCTGGTGCACCTTGGTCACCAGCGGGCAGGTCGCGTCGATGGTGTGCAGGCCGCGGGCCGCGGCCGACGCGTGCACCGCGGGCGACACGCCGTGCGCGGAGAACACCACGGTGGCCCCCTCGGGCACCTCGTCGGTCTCGTCGACGAAGATCACGCCGCGCTCGCGCAGCGTCTCCACGACGTGCCGGTTGTGCACGATCTCCTTGCGGACGTAGACCGGGGCGCCGTGCTTTTCCAGCGTGCGCTCCACGGTTTCCACCGCGCGGTCCACACCGGCACAGTAGCCGCGCGGTTCGGCGAGCAGCACGCGCTTGGCCGCGCCGGTCGCACCCGACCCGGCCGACCGCGCGATTCCTACATTCAACGGGATAGCCGAGGACATGTCCCACAGCTTACGTGCGCGAGGGACGACGCGCCCAGGCGGCGGCCCGCCGACTACGGGGTGTATTCGGCCGAATCGCCGACCCCGCCGAATACACCCCGATATCGGCGACCGGCGGCAGAACTGATTTAGTAGAGATATGGGTAATTCTCCCGGCCCCACCCTTTGCATCACACCGCGTTTCGGGCACGCTATGACCATGTTTCGACCGCCGTTTTTCGCCCGCGTTGCCGCCGGGGCAGCCGTGTACGCCCTCGAGGAAACCCGTCGGCTACCCACTGCGGCAGTGAATTTCCCGATCACCGCCATCAGCCAGCTGCTGCAGACCACGATGCACGCGCAGCAGTTCGTGACCAGCCTCGCCCTGAAGGGCGACGCGGTATTCGACCGCCTGGCCAATCGCCCGGTCGAGCAGCCGGAGTGGGCCACTTTCGACGAGGATCTCGAGCCCGAGCAAACCTTCGGCTCCCCTGCCGACCCGGCCCACATGAGCCGCTTCGACATGTTCTCCGAGCCCGAGCCGGAACCCGAGCGGGAGCCGGAACCCGAACCGGCCCCGTCCGAATCCGTCACCGTCGCAACGGCTTCCACCAACGGCAGCGGCGGCAGCGTCGAGGTGATCGAGCCCGAGGTCGCCACCCGTTACGACTACACCAATATGACGCTGGCGCAGCTGCGCGCCCGCCTGCGCATGCTCAGTGTCGAAGATCTCACCGCCCTGCTCGCCTACGAGCAGCAGACCCGCGACCGGGCGCCGTTCGTGACCATGCTGACGAACCGAATCGCCACCGTGCGGGCCCAGTGAGGGAACGCAGCGAGGCCACCATCGCGGTGACCGCGCGCGGCGGGGCGCGGCGGTGACCGAGCGCAGCGAAGCGCCGGTCGACCGGGCCGGGGGCAACCGGCCCCCGAATTCGGCCGAGCAGCCGTGGCCGGTGCGCAGCATCGCCATCAAGGTCGCGCAGTGGATCGAGCGGCTGGGCAGCGTCTGGGTGGAGGGGCAGATCACCCAGATCTCGCTGCGGCCGGGCGCCCGCACCGCCTTCCTGGTCCTGCGCGATCCGGCGGCCGATATGTCGCTGTCGGTGACCTGCGCGCCGGAGCTGCTGCGCAATTCGCCGGTGCCGCTGCAGGAGGGCAGCCGCGTCGTCGTCTACGGCAAGCTGTCGTATTTCACCGGGCGCGGCACGATCTCGTTGCGGGTCACCGAGATTCGGCCGGTCGGCATCGGCGAACTGCTGGCCCGGATCGAGCGGCTGAAGGCCCTGCTGGACGCCGAGGGCCTGTTCGATCCGCGCCTGAAGCGCCCGATTCCCTTCCTGCCCAAGGCGATCGGCCTGATCACCGGCCGCGCGAGCGCCGCCGAGCACGACGTGCTGACCGTGGCGCGGCAGCGCTGGCCCGCGGTCCGGTTCGAGGTGCGCAACACGGCGGTGCAGGGCCCGACGGCGGTGCCGCAGATCCTCGACGCGCTGGCCGAACTCGACCGGAATCCCGACGTCGAGGTGATCGTGCTGGCCCGCGGCGGCGGCAGCGTCGAGGATCTGCTCCCGTTCTCCGACGAGACGCTGTGCCGCGCCGTCGTCGCGGCCACCACGCCGATCGTCAGCGCCATCGGGCACGAGCCGGACAATCCGATCTCCGACCACGTCGCCGATCTGCGCGCGGCCACGCCGACCGACGCCGCCGAGCGGATCGTCCCGGACGCGGCGGCCGAACTGGCGCTGGTCCACGAGTTGCGCGAGCGGTCGGCGGCGGCGCTGCGCGGCTGGGTGCAACGCGAATCGCGCGCCCTCGAGCAGCTGCGTTCGCGGCCGGTGCTGGCCGAACCGCTGCGCCTGCTCGAGCAGCGGCACGAGGACGTCGCGCGGCTGCGCGCCGCCACGCACCGCGCCGTGGATCACCTGCTCACCACCGAATCCACCGCCACCCGGCATCTGCGCGACAAGCTCACCGCGGTCGGCCCCGCGGCCACCATGGCCCGGGGATACGCGGTGGTGCAACGGGTTTCGGGCCGGGAGCGGCACGTGATCCGCGCCGTCGCCGACGCGCCCCCGGGCAGTCAGCTGCGCATCCGGGTCGCCGACGGCGCGATCAGCGCCGCGACGCTGGGCAGTCAGGGTGTGGGGACACGACATACGAAGGAGGCGAACGATGACCGACAGTGACCTCGCCGAGATCGCGACGTTCGGCTACGAGCGCGCCCGCGACGAGCTCGTCAACGTCGTGAAGATGCTGGAGCAGGGCGGGATGGATCTCGACGATTCGCTGGCGCTGTGGGAGCGCGGCGAGGCGCTGGCCACCCGCTGCGAGGAGCATCTCGCCGGGGCGCGCAAGCGAGTCGAGGACGCCCTGTCTCGACGCGACACCGAAAGCGAGTAGTTCCATGGGGATTCGCCGCGCGGTTCCGGATCTGCAACCCGCCGACATGGAGCGCACCCGGGAGTTCTATCGGCGGCTCGGCTTCGAGGAGGTCATGGACCTCGGCTGGGTGGTCACGCTGGCCTCGCCCACGAACCCGACCGCGCAGATCATTCTCTTCGGCGCGAATGCCGAACAGCCGCAACCGAATATCAGCGTCGAGGTCGACGACGTGGACGCCGTCCACGAGTCCATGGTGGCCGCGGGCGCCGACATCGTCTACGCGCTGCGCGACGAACCGTGGGGCGTACGAAGGTTTTTCGTGCGCGACCCGGACGGCACGATCGTCAACGTCGTCAGCCACGGCTGACCGCTTCGGCTCCCGGCGCTCAGCTGAGCATCCGCACCAGGCGGTCGTGCACCATCCGCCAGCTGTCGGGACCGAGGTCGTGTTCCGACAGCATCTCCAGCATCCGCACCACCTGCAGCGCCCGAACCCGCTGCACGAGAGCCGGATCCGCCGGATCGATACCGGCACCGTCCAGGAAGGCGGGGAAGGCGGAGGTGAACACCTCGGGCCCGGCGAAGCTCACCGACCACGCCCACCACGCCACATCGAACAGCGGATCGGCCAGCCGCACCGACTCGAAGTCCAGCAGCCCGGTGATCGAGGTGCCTTCGACGAGCACGTTCACCGGTGCGAAATCGCCGTGTGCGAGCACGGCGGGCCGACCCTCGAACAGGTCGGGAAGGTCGGCCAGCACCGTCTCCAGCGCCTCGCGCTGCGCGGCGGACAGCGCGGTCGCCAGGCATTCCGCCCAGGCGTCGGCGCGCGCGGCGAGATAGCGCGGCCGCGCCCACGCATCGTCGAGATCGAGATCGTCGCAGGACAATTCGGAGAAATCGGCAAGCATCGCCCCCATCGACCACGCCACGAGCGGAAACCGCGGGCCGCGCAGCCCCGTCTCCGGGCTGTCGGGCACCGGAACGCCCGGTAGCGCCTCGAACACGATCCACGGCGGGTCGGCGTCGAGACCCGAGTGCCGGACGGCGGGTATCGCAATCCCCTTGTCCGCGGCCGGTTTCCGCAGCGCGTCCATGACCCGCACCCGGCGCTCCCCGTCGGCACGATGCCGGTATCGCTGCAGTACGACGCGCGTTTCGTCGGCGAGAGTCACGATGTCGGTGTGGTTCTGAGTACCCCATTCGGCAGGTATCGCCGCGCTGACCTCTTGCCCCACCGTCTGCTCGAGCCAGCCGATATCCGCGCGTTCCACTTGCCTGACGTTAGCGGGAGTACCCGGGCCCACGCCACGAAACGGCGCGCCCGCGATCGGATCGGACTACGGTGCGACCGGCTGCGCCGATCCGACCGCGCCCGCCAGCGTCTTGTAGGCGTCCTGGTTCCCGGCGCCCTTCACCAGCGCGCGGACCGGACCGAAGTCGGTGATCCAGGCCGGTTCGCTGCCGTCGACGTGGTACACGGTCCAGCTGTGGTCGCCGATCTGCTGGGTACCGCTGCGCGCGCGGGTGCCCAGCGTGTGATTGGCGAGCGCGTCGGCGGTCGCGCTGGACTGCGACAACTGCATGTAGGTGCCCTGCGGTGTGATGAAGCCGACGGTGCTCATCGGTCCACCGCCTGCGCCGGACACGGTGTCGCGGCTGCCGGAGTTGGGCTGCCAATCCTCGGGCAGGGCGGGCTCGCGGATCGGGAACGGCAGGGTCCGCGCGTCGTCGCGCAGGGCGGCGTGCGCGTCGAAGACCGGGATCTTACCCGGCGTCGGGCCGTTCGCCGAGAAGCTGCACTGGCTGGCGATCGCGGCGATCACCAGGCAGATCAGCACCAGCGGAAGCAACGACCAGAACAGGTCCTTGTAATCGTGCTGACTGCGCGGCTTCTGGTACGACACGCCCCAAGTATCCACGTCCGCGGCGGTCGGCCGCCGCACGGGCTCCCGCACTCGAGGCCGTAAACCGTCTGCGACAATTCACCCAGCAGTAGACAACTCGAGGAGGCACCACACATGACGGCACCCAAGCCCGCACCCAGCCGCCGTGAGGCCCCGGACCGCAACCTGGCACTGGAATTGGTCCGGGTGACCGAGGCAGGCGCGATGGCGGCGGGCCGCTGGGTCGGCCGCGGCGACAAGGAGGGCGGCGACGGTGCCGCGGTGGACGCGATGCGCCAGCTCGTGTCCACGGTGTCGATGCGCGGCATCGTCGTGATCGGCGAGGGCGAGAAGGACGAGGCGCCCATGCTGTACAACGGCGAGGAGGTCGGCGACGGCACCGGACCGGACGTCGACTTCGCGGTCGATCCGATCGACGGCACCACGCTGATGTCGAAGGGCTCGCCCGGCGCGATCGCGGTGCTGGCGGTGGCCGAGCGGGGCGCGATGTTCGACCCGTCGGCGGTGTTCTACATGGACAAGATCGCCGTCGGCCCGGAGGCCGCCGATGTGATCGATCTGTCCGCGCCGATCGCGGAGAACCTGCGCCGGGTCGCCAAGGCCAAGGGTTCCTCGGTCTCCGACCTCACGGTGTGCGTCCTGGACCGTCCCCGCCACGCCCGCCACATCCAGGAGGTGCGCGACGCCGGGGCCCGCATCCGGCTGATCTCCGACGGTGACGTGGCCGGTGCCATCGCCACCGCCCGCCCGGATTCCGGTACCGACGTGCTGATCGGCGTCGGCGGCACCCCCGAGGGCATCATCGCCGCCGCCGCGATGCGCTGCATGGGCGGCGCCATGCAGGGCAAGCTGGCCCCGAAGGACGACGAGGAGCGGCAGAAGGCCATCGACGCGGGCCACGACCTGGACCGCATCCTGTCCACCGAGGATCTGGTCTCCGGCGAGAACGTCTTCTTCTGCGCCACCGGCGTGACCGACGGCGATCTGCTACGCGGCGTGCGCTACTTCGGCGGCGGCGCGTCCACCCAGTCCATCGTGATGCGGTCGAAGTCCGGCACGGTGCGCATGATCGACGCCTACCACCGGCTCACCAAGCTGCGCGAATACTCCTCGGTCGACTTCCTCGGCGACGAGCACGCGGTCCCGCCGCTGCCCTGATCCCGCAGATGCCGCTCGACGGCGACTGGCTTGCCGCGCTGACCCGGACGGCCCGCGAGGCCGGTGCCGAGGGAGAACCCGAGGTGCTGTCCGACCGGGCCGACGGTCCGGTCGTCCGCGTGGGTGAGGTGGTCGCCAAGGCCCACGCGGCCGATACCGACGAGGCCGCGCTGCGCTCCCGCCTGCGCGTGGCGCGCGATCCGCGGCTGCGGGACGTCCTACTACCACCGCTGCCGATCGACGGCCGACTCCTGCGCCATCACCACGGGCGGCCGATCACGGTGTGGCAGTACGGCATTCCCGTCGACCCCGACGATCCGGATGCGGCGCCGTGGGAACAGGCCGCGGCACTGCTCGCCCGGCTGCACGCCACCGCCCCATCGCGCGTCACGACGACCATGACGGGCCTGCCGGCGGCCGGTGCCCCGGACCGTGTCCGGCGCGCCGTCTCCCGATTGCGTGCGGCGACGCATACCCATCCGGCGGCGGCCGCGGCGGTGCTGCGCGCCTCCGACCAGCTTCCGGAGCTGGAGAACTCTCCGAAAGCGCTGGTACACGGCGACTTTCACCTCGGCCAACTGGTCGTGGCGCCGGGCAGCGGTGAAAATCCTTGGCGCCTGATCGATGTCGACGACCTGGGCATGGGCGATCCGGCGTGGGATCTGGCCCGCCCCGCCGCATTCTTCGCCACCGGAATTCTCGAACCTGTTGCGTGGGAACGGTTCCTGATGGCCTATCGACGTCGCCGCGGTGCCGCGATCCCGCCCGGCGTCGACGAATGGACGGTCCTGGACATCCCGGCGCGGGCGCTGGTGATCCAGCACGCGGCGCTGGCGGTGGTGAAAGCCGGTCCGGCCCTGGACGATCTCGACACGGCGCTGATCGACGCCTGCCTGCGTATGCCCTAGCTCACGTATCGTGGTTGGCGCATATCGTCTACCTCGCATACGTGCAGGAGAACAGGGAGTTCGGCACCATGCACTGTCCCAAATGTCACGGTTCGATGCACACCTACAACCGCAATGGTGTACAGATCGAACAGTGCTCCAACTGCCGGGGGATCTTCCTCGACTACGGCGAACTCGAGCACCTGACGAGCTTCGCGTCGGGCTACGCGGCACCGCCGCCCCCGCCCGGCGCCGCCCCGGCCTGGGGCGCGCCGCATCACGGGTACGGCCACGGCCACGGGTATGGTCACGGCCACAAGCGCGGCTTCGGAAAGATGCTCTTCTCGTCCTGACCGGCGGTTCGAAGCGGCACCGGCCGCGCGGCTATTCCCTCGACGCCCGCGCCGCCGGTGTGCGAAAGCCCTCAGGCGTGGCAGCCCACTTCGGCTGTGCGCGGGCTTAGGGTCGGAAGTATGAGCGACGACCAGACGCAGTACCGCATCGAACACGACACCATGGGCGAGGTCCGCGTTCCGGTGAACGCGCTGTGGCGCGCGCAGACCCAGCGGGCGGTGGAGAACTTCCCGATCAGCGGCCGCGGCCTCGAGCGCGCCCAGATCCGCGCGCTCGGCCTGCTGAAGGCCGCCTGCGCGGCGGTGAACAAGGATCTGGGTCTGTTGGATGCGGCCAAGGCCGATGCGATCATCGCCGCCGCCACCGAGATCGCCGACGGCCGCCACGACGACCAGTTCCCGATCGATGTGTTCCAGACCGGCTCGGGCACCAGCTCCAATATGAACGCCAACGAGGTCATCGCGAGCCTGGCCGCCGGCAGCGGCACCACCGTGCACCCCAACGACGACGTGAACATGTCGCAGTCGTCCAACGACACCTTCCCCACCGCAACACATCTGGCCGCCACCGAGGCCGTGGTGACCGACCTGATTCCCGCCCTGGAACATCTGCGACTGCGCCTGCTGGACAAGGCCACCGAGTGGCGCACGGTCGTGAAGTCCGGCCGCACGCACCTGATGGACGCCGTCCCGGTGACGCTGGGCCAGGAGTTCGGCGGCTACACCCGGCAGGTCGCGTCGGGCATCGAGCGGCTGATCGCCACGCTGCCCCGGCTCGGTGAGCTGCCGATCGGCGGCACCGCGGTCGGCACCGGGCTCAACGCGCCCCACGGCTTCGGCGCGAAGGTCGTTGCGGAGCTGCGGAAGTCGACCGGACTCGACGAATTGTCCGAGGCGCGAGACCATTTCGAGGCGCAGGCCGCCCGCGACGGCCTGGTGGAGGTCTCGGGCGCGCTGCGCACCGTCGCGATCTCACTGACCAAGATTGCCAACGATATTCGCTGGATGGGCTCGGGACCGCTGACCGGCCTGGGCGAGATCCAGCTGCCGGATCTGCAGCCGGGCTCGTCGATCATGCCGGGCAAGGTGAATCCCGTCCTGCCCGAAGCGGTGACGCAGGTGGCCGCGCAGGTGATCGGCAACGACGCCGCGATCGCCTGGGGCGGCGGTAACGGCGCATTCGAATTGAATGTCTACATTCCGATGATGGCCCGCAATGTGCTCGAATCGATTCGCCTGCTCGCCAATGTGTCCCGGCTGTTCGCCGATAAATGCATCACGGGGCTGACGGCCGATGTCGAGCGCCTGCGCCGGCTGGCCGAATCCTCGCCCTCGATCGTCACGCCGCTGAATTCCGCCATCGGGTACGAGGAGGCGGCCGCGGTGGCGAAGGAGGCGCTGCAGGATCACAAGACGATTCGCCAGGCAGTTATCGACCGGGGACTCATCGGGGACAAGCTGTCCGAGGAAGAATTGGACCGGCGGCTGGATGTGCTGTCGATGGCGAAGGTGGACGGGGAGAAATAGCGGACACCCGGGTGCGCAGGTAGTGCCGCAGAACTGTGGTGCTACCTGCACATCCCGGCGGATGTTCCGTTACACGCCGACCAGACCCCTGATGAAGTCGTATACGTCGGCTCCGAAGTCCGCGAGTGCGGTGACGATGTCGAGAAGCATCGGTCTCTCCTTTCTTACATCCGCTCATTGAGCGGCTACTTGGCTAATCGCAAGCAACCCATTCGGTGTTTCACTCGATTTCGAAACATAAGAATGGACGTACGACCAATTATTCGGCAACGGACAGATCCGCCTCGTAGTCCTTCAGATCGATATCATTCGACATCTTGTCCCCCATCTTCGTCATCACCGCGAACAGGCGCGATCCGAGGAACCAGTTGCGCGCCCGGATGCCGAGCGCGGTCTTGGGCGCCAGGAAGCGGCCGGGGGTCGTCTTCCCCGCATCCTTGGCATAGCGGCGCATGATCTCGTCGTACCGGGCGAAGGCCACGATATGGTCGCCCGCCGCGGCCGCCAGCTCCCCGGCGAGCACGTAGGCGCCGACCACTGCGAGCCCGGTGCCGAACCCGCCCAGCGTATTTCCGTAGGCGGCGTCGCCGACCAATGCCACCCGCCCCCGGGTGTATCCGTCCTTCATCGTCACCCGGCTCAGCGAGTCCATGTAGAAGTCGTCCAGCCCCGGCAGCTCGGCGAGCATGCGCGGCACCGGCCCGGCGACACCGGCGAACGTGGCGGCCACGATGCGCCGCTGCGCGGCGATGTCGTCGCGGGCGTAGTCGAGTTCCGGCGAGGCGAACATGTACATCTGCGGCGCCTTGGACCCGCCGTCGACCGCGAGCCGCCCCGGGGCGCCGAACGCGTGGGCGACAGCGCGCTCGGGCGTGCCGCCGTTGTTCGTGGTCGATCCGGCGAGGCAGTAGTAGTAACCCAGGAACTCGACGTAGTCCGCCTCCGGCCCGAACGCCAGCCGCCGCACCCGCGAGTGCACACCGTCGGCACCGAACACCAGGTCGAAGGTGCACGCGTCCGCATGCTCGAACTCGACGTGGACGCCGGCGCCGGTCTCGGTCAGTGCGGTAATCGAGTCGCCGAACAGGTAGGCGCAGGCGCCCGACGTCCGCTCGTAGAGGATCTCGGCCAGGTCCCCGCGCAGGATCTCGACGTCACCTCCGGTGAATTCGCCTGAAATACAAGCCAATTCGTTCCCCTTCGGGTCGACGAACAGCATGTCGGTGCGCCCGGTCCGCCGGTGCTCGACGGCCTCGCGCACGCCCATGCGCTCCAGCACCGTCGCGTGCGTGCGGCCCTTGAAATCGACGGCCTGACCGCCGGGCCGCAGCGCGGGCGCGCGCTCCACCACGGTGACATCGAAGCCGTACCGGGCGAGCCAGTAGGCGAGGGACGGACCGGCGATGCTCGCGCCCGAGACCAGGACGGTGGTGTTGCGCATGGCGCCTACTCCTTCGGTAACTGCGTCCGGCGGACGCTATTGATATTTAATAGCGTATGGTGGACGCAGATTCTCGTCAAGCGCTTCTTTCGGGAAGGATGAGCACCATGTCCACACCGACCGCCCTCGACCTGCTGTGGGGCACCGGGCAGCGACCCAAGCGCGGCCCGAAACCGACGCTGACACTGGATCGGATCGTCGCCGAGGCGATCGCCGTCGCGGACGCCGAGGGGCTGGCGAACCTGTCCATGCAGCGACTGTCCGAGCGGCTCGGCTGCGCCAAGATGGCGCTGTACCGGTACGTGCCCGGCAAAGCCGAACTGACCGCGATGATGTTGGATATCGGCCTGGGCGAGCCGCCGAAAACCCTAGCGGCCGAAGCAGATTCGGCCGAGGAGCCGTGGCGGGCACAACTGCGGGCATGGGCCGTGACGATCTTCGGCCGCTACCGCGCCCACCCGTGGAGCCTCGAACTCCTGCCCGGCACGCGCCCGCTCGGCCCGAACGAGGTCCGGTGGCTGGAGGCGGCGCTCGCTCCGCTGTCCGGAACGGGCCTGACCGGCGCCGAGCGGCTCGATACCGTGGTGCTGCTGAACGGCCACGTGCGCAGCCTGGCGCATCAGACCGCGCCCATGGGCTACGAGCAGGCCGAGGCGGAACTGGCCCGTGCGATCGGCGAGGTCGTGGCCGCACACGCCGACCGGTTCCCCGAGGTGGTCGCCGCGTTCGCGGAGTCGGACCGGTCCGGCGGCCAGGAGAACGCCCTGCACTTCGGCATCGACCGCATTCTCGACGGCGTCGCAGCCCTCATCGCCGCCCGCGCCTGACCTCGCAGATCGGAAACACGGCGCGGAACACTCCCGGAGCGACCGCGCGGCGCATACAGTCGGAACATGTCCGAGCTACCCGAGTTACAGCAGGATGCGATCACCACCGTGCGCGAGTTCTTCGCGGCGCTCGAGATGGGCGCGGTGGACGAGGCGCTGGACCTGGTCGATCCCGACATCGTCTGGAAGAACACCTCACTGCCCGACGTCCGCGGGGCCGGGCGCGTCGGCGGCCTGCTGCGTGGGCTGAACCGGCCGTCTTTCGGATTCCGCGCCGGGATGTACCAAATAGCCGCGGGATACAACCGCGCCCCCCCCGCGGGGGGCCGCCCCGGGCTGACCGAGCGCATCGGCGACCGGGGG
>NZ_JARWQD010000086.1 GCF_029869545.1 Nocardia wallacei
CGCCCGCAGCAACCGCTCCTCCGGCGTCAGCTCCGTCTCACCCTTCGGCGTGACCTTGCCGACCAGAATGTCACCATCGCGGACCTCCGCACCGATGCGCACGATGCCACGCTCGTCCAGATCCGCGAGCACCTCGTCGGAAACATTCGGAATATCCCGGGTGATCTCCTCCGCACCGAGCTTCGTATCGCGAGCGTCGATCTCGTGCTCCTCGATGTGGATCGAGGTGAGGACGTCCTCCTCCACGAGGCGCTGCGACAGGATGATCGCGTCCTCGTAGTTGTGACCCTCCCACGGCATGACCGCCACGAGCAGGTTCTTGCCCAGCGCCATCTCACCGTTGTCGGTGGACGGACCGTCGGCGAGCACCTGACCGACCTCGACCCGCTGCCCCTCGTCCACGATCGGACGCTGGTTGGCGCAGGTCCCCTGGTTGGACCGGGAGAACTTGCGCATGCGGTAGCTGCGGCGGGTGCCGTCGTCGTGCATGACGGTGATGTAGTCGGCCGAAACCTCCTCCACCACACCGGCTTTCTCGTTCACGACCATATCGCCTGCGTCCACCGCCGCGCGCAGCTCCATGCCGGTGCCGACCAGCGGCGCCTCGGCGCGGATCAGCGGCACGGCCTGCTTCTGCATGTTCGCACCCATCAGGGCGCGGTTGGCGTCGTCGTGCTCGAGGAACGGGATCATGGCCGTCGCGGCCGACACCATCTGGCGCGGCGAGACGTCCATGTAGTCGACCTCGTTCGGGAAGACGAACTCCATCTCCTCGTTGCCGCGGCGCGCGAGCACGCGATCGTCGATGAAGTTGCCGTTGTCGTCGATCGGCGAGTTCGCCTGGGCGCGGACGTGGCGGTCTTCCTCGTCGGCGGTCAGGTAGACGACCTCGTCGGTGACCCGGCCGTCGACCACCTTGCGGTACGGCGTCTCGATGAAGCCGAACGGATTGACCCGCGCGAACACCGACAGCGTGCCGATCAGGCCGATGTTCGGGCCTTCCGGCGTCTCGATCGGACACATCCGGCCGTAGTGCGACGGGTGCACGTCGCGGACCTCCAGGCCCGCGCGCTCACGCGACAGACCACCCGGGCCCAGCGCCGACAGGCGGCGCTTGTGGGTCAGGCCCGACAGCGGGTTGTTCTGATCCAGGAACTGCGACAGCTGCGAGGTGCCGAAGAACTCCTTGATCGCGGCCACGACGGGACGGATGTTGATCAGGGTCTGCGGCGTGATGGCCTCAACGTCCTGGGTCGTCATGCGCTCGCGCACCACGCGCTCCATGCGCGAGAGGCCGACCCGGATCTGGTTCTGGATCAGCTCGCCGACGGTGCGCAGGCGACGGTTGCCGAAGTGGTCGATGTCGTCGACCTCGACGCCGACCTCGACGCCGCCGGGGGCCGTCATGACCCGGTCGCCCTGGTGCAGGCGGACCAGGTACTCGATGGTGGCGACGATGTCCTCGCGGGTCAGCACCGAACCGGTGACCGGCTCGCCGGCGTGCAGGCCCAGCTTCTTGTTGACCTTGTAGCGGCCGACGCGGGCCAGGTCGTAGCGCTTCTCCTTGAAGAACAGGTTCTCCAGCAGGGTCTGCGCCGACTCCTTGGTCGGCGGCTCGCCCGGGCGCAGCTTGCGGTAGATGTCGAGCAGCGCCTCGTCCTGACCGGCGGTGTTGTCCTTCTCCAGCGTGGACATCATGATCTCGGAGAAGCCGAAGCGCTCGGAGATCTCCTCGGTCGTCATGCCCAGCGCCTTCAGCAGCACGGTGACCGGCTGGCGGCGCTTGCGGTCGATGCGCACACCCACGGTGTCGCGCTTGTCGACGTCGAACTCCAGCCACGCGCCACGGCTCGGGATCACCCGGACGCTGTGCAGCAGCTTCTCCGTGCCCTTGTCGATGGACTCGTCGAAGTACACACCGGGCGAGCGGACCAGCTGCGAGACCACGACGCGCTCGGTGCCGTTGATGATGAACGTGCCCTTGTCGGTCATCATCGGGAAATCGCCCATGAAGACCGTCTGAGACTTGATCTCACCGGTGTTGTTGTTGATGAACTCCGCGGTGACGAACAGCGGCGCCGCGTAGGTCATGTCCTTGTCCTTGCACTCCTCGATCGAGGCCTTGACCTCTTCGAAGCGCGGATCGGAGAAGGACAGGGACATCGAACCCGAGAAGTCCTCGATCGGCGAGAGCTCCTCGAGCACCTCCTCGAGACCGCCGACCGGGGTGACGTCGCCGCGGGCACCGGCCCGTTCCCGCCAGTCCGGTGAGCCGATCAGCCAGTCGAACGATTCGGTTTGTAGATCGAGAAGATCCGGAACCTCCAAGGGTTCGCGGATCTTCGCGAAAGACACCCGCTTCGGGGCTCCGGGGATACCGGCCTTGGTCTGGGTGGAGACTGCCAAGATGCGTCCTTCCAGCACCTCACGCGGGCCGCGGTGGCGCCTGTACGTACGAGGCACCACAACGACCGTCGCTTGTCTTTGCTACGAATTCCGCTGGTTACACCCCGAACGAAACCCGAACAGCAAAAAACGGAAGTAACACCTCGACGGTGGAACTTTCGTAGTGCGATCAAGGTATGGACAGGAGGCAGCCAGCGCAACGTCCAAACCTACACCCCTACAGAGAGGGTGTCAAAGTACCATCCGAACCGCGTTTCGGACGGCTGGCGCGCCGGACCCGTTTTCCGCTGGCTGCGTACGGACCTCCGGCGGCGAATCCACCCGGGCCCCAGGCCCTGTGACAGCTGCCGCTGCTGTGAATAGCGTGACGGGTCGGACGAAACTCGTCAAGTGTGGACGGGGGCAAATCCCCTGCTGGTCCCGCTGCGAGATCGCCTGCGGCCCTGGCGAATCACCCGCTGAGCTGTGGCGATTGCCAGCAGTTAGCTCAGCGGTCGGAGATTTCGCTCGCCAGCCAGTGGCCGTTGATCTTCTCCATGTGCAGCACGATCGGACCCGACGCGCTCTCCTGCGGAACGTTGTTCTTGGTGGAGCTGACCGTCAGGTTGACCAGCAGTTCGGCGCGAACCGGGGTGAGCAACGTCACACCGATCGGGTCGGCGGTCGCCTGCGCGGTGGACTGCGCCTGCTGGACCGCCGACACGGTGGTGTCGGCGAACTTGTCGAAATCGGTCAGCATCTTGCCGGTGACCACCTTGTGCACGGCGTCCTTGTATCCGCCGATGGTCTTCGCGTCATAGGAGTAGACCGTCTTCAGCGCGTTGTCCGCCGCGGCCGACACCTCCTGGGTGGCCTTGGAATCCACGAACGCCTCGTTCCCGTCGGCCACCCCCGGCCGAAACGCCGCAACCACCGCGAACGCTGTCAGCACCACAGCAGCCACCACCATGCCTACGACGAGTCCCCACGAGGAGTTCACGCTGCCAGGCGTCCGATTCCGGCCAAAAGCGCGCCGGAAAAATGAGGTGGAGGCGTCGATCGACGCCGCATCGGCTGCGGACCGCGACGAGCCTCCGGACGTGACTCGGGACGTGGCGTCGGAGCTACCTTTCGGCTCGGCGCCGGACGTGGCCTTCGATGCGGCGCCGCGGGTTCGGGCACCCGGGCGGGCGGTTGTGGAGCGGCGGCGGGCCGGGCGCTCGGCGGGCTCGGCGGATTTGCTCTCCGACGGGCGCATGCGCGGCGAGATCTTGTTGACGGGGCGGCGCGAGTTCATGGCGGGTACCTCCTACGATCCGGGCTGGCCCTGCGGCGCGGGCGGCGCGTCACCGGCGGGAGGCGCGGGGTCGGCCCCCGGGGCGGGCTGGCCCGGCGCGCCCGCGAGATCGGGCGCGTTCAGCGGCACCATCTGGCCCAGCGAATTCGCCTGCTCGGTCTTCCAGGTATCACCGGCCTCGGCCATGTCCAGCGTCCAGGTCGCACGGAACGACTGCACCGGGACGTTCGGCGCGGTCTGGGTCAGCTGCAGCACCACGATCGCGGTTGCCTTGTCGCGTTCGCTGTTGAGCGAGCTCAGCGAGGCCCCGACGACCTTCGCCTCGATCTTGGTCTTGGAGTTCTCGGCGGCCTGCTTGATGCGGTCGCGGTTCTGGTCGAGCTGGGTGAGCATATCCCCCGTCATGGACGACTTCATCAGGTCGATCGAGCCGTCGACGTTGTCGGGGTTCATCGAGGACAGGTTTATCGCGGCCTGCCGCGCCGCATCCAGCGCGGTGTCGCGGGCGTCCGCGCGCGGGCCGTCGGTGAACCAGGCCGCGCGCGCCCAGCCGATGCCGAACCAGGCCGTCGCGACCACCGCGACGACCAGCCACACGGCCGCGACGGCGGTGACCACCGTCCGGACCGTGGCGGCGGCCGATCGCTTCGCTGTCGGCGGGGCGGCCTCGTCGGCGGGCTCCTGCGCAGGTTGCGACGGCTGGTCGGTCAGATCAGAACTCACAGCGACACCCTAGCGTCGTCATTTTCCGGACTCATTCACCCGGGTCGGAGCTGTGCGCCCCGTCACCGCTTCGGGGTCACCCCGATGAGGGGAGCCAACTGCGAGGCGACCGGGTTCAGGTTCAGCTTCTCGGGATCGGTCTTGGGCGTGGCATCCCACGGCTGCGGGATGCTCGGATCGGCCAGCTCGGCGCGTTCGCCGCCGCGCACGGCGGTCGGGTTCCCGAACGGCACAGCACATTTCGCGTCGGTGTTGAACGGGAAATCGTCGCGGGTGTCGTCGAAGTTCGGGTTCTGCGCCTTCATCTGCTCGAGGGTCCGCTGGGTCCCCTCGTAACCGACCGTGCAGGCGGGCGGGTTGTTGGTCTCGAGCACCAGGCCGAAGTGGCTGGTGTTGTCGCCGGGCGCGGTGGCCGAGCCGCCGATCGACAGCAGCGGCAGCATCTGCACCAGCGGCGCGAGCGCGTAGTACTTCGGCGAGACCGCCAGCAGCAGCGACCGCAGATTGCTCAGGTCCCGGGTCAGCGGCTCGGCGGTCTGCGTCAGCAGGTCCCCGATCGACTTGCCCGCGTCGGTGCCCGTGCCGATCAGCCGCCGGATGTCGGGATCGTTGGCGCGCAGCTGCAGCGACAGCTTGTCCAGGCCGTCGCTGAAGCGGCGGATGGACGGCGACTGCTCCGCCTGGGTGCCGAGCACGGTCTGCGCGTCGCGGATCAGATCCACGGTCTGCGGCAGGGCCTCCACGCCCGTCTGGCTGAACTTGTTCAGCGAGTCGATCAGGATGCGCAGGTTGTCGCCCTGGCCGTCGAAGGCCTTGCCCAGTTCGGTGACGGTGGTGGACAGCGCCTGCAGATCCGTGGTGCTGGCGAAGGTGTTGACGCTGGCCAGCAGGTCCTCCACCCGGATCGGCACCTCGGCGCCGTCGATCACCGAGCCGTCCTTCAGATACGGGCCGCCGGAGGTGGTCGGCACCAGATCGACGTACTGCTCGCCGATCGCGGAGCGGTTGGCCACCACGGCCTTCGCGGTCTGCGGCACCTTGGGCTTGCTCGAATCCATCTCGAGGTGCACGACCACGCCGTCGGGGGTGATGTCCTGCGCGCCCACGCGCCCGACGGGCACGCCGCGATAGGTGACCTCGGCGCCCTTGGACAGGTTGCCCGTCTCCTTCATCGTCACCCGCACCTCGTACTGGCCGAAGCCGAGCATGTGGTCGAGCTTGATGTACTTCCCGCCGACGAAGACGACACCTACCACCGCGATCAGCGCGAACGCGATCAGCTGGTAGCGCACCAACTTGCTCATCGCGGCTTCACTCCCAACTGCTCCAGGATCGAGCCGATCGGATCACCCGGCGGACCGCCCGCCGGAGCGACCACGGTCGGCGGCAGCGGCACCAGCGATACCGTCGGCCAGCCCGGGCGCGGGCCGTTGCCGTTGTAGTACGGGTTGCTCGGGTTCACCGGCACCGGCGGCCCGTACCGCGGCGGGACGTACACCGGATCCGGCTTGCCCACACCGAGATTCGACAGCGTGGTGCCGATCTGCAGATCCACCGACAGCCAGGTGTTGACCGAACCGCCGATCGCGGACTTGATCGCCTCGTCGGGGAACGGGTAGGTGGGGATGAGCGGGAAGGCGGACACCAGATCCGGCGCCGAGCGGCCCAGCTCCTGCAGCGTCGGCTGCAGGGCCCGCAGGTCGCGGATCAGGTTCTCCTTGGACTTGTCCAGCACGTCGAAACCGGCCTGGCCCACCCGGTCCAGCTGCTGCAGCAGCCCGATCAGCTGCGGCCGCTGCTCGTCGAGAATCTTGATGCCCGCGGGCAGCTCCTCGAGGATCTTGCCGATCTGCTCGGTCTGCTGGCCGACCCGGGTCGACAGCGTGCCGAGGCTGTCCAGCGCCCGCTGGATGTCGTCGACCTGCTGGTTCAGCCCGTCGATGAGGATATTGGCCTGGTCCAGCAGCGAGCGCACCTTGTCCTCGCGGCCGCCCAGCGCCTTGTTCAGCTCCACCACGATCGGCTGCAACTGCGCCACACCGCCGCCGTTGAGCAGCAGCGACAGCGCGCCGAGCACCTGCTCGACCTCGGTGGCGTGCCGCGTCCGGTCCACCGGGATGACCGAGCCGTCCTTCAGCTTCGCGGTGTCGGGATCCTGCTTGGGCGCCGACAGTTCGACGAACTTCTCGCCCAGCAGATTCGACTGCTTCACCTCGGCGTGGGCGTTGGCGGGCAGCTGCACCGACGAATTGACCAGCGTGCGCACGCTCGCGGTCCAGCCGTCGGGCGCCATCTCGATCTTGTCGACCCGGCCCACGGCGACACCGTCCACCTTCACCGCCGACTGCGGCACCAGGTCCAGCACGTCGTCGAAGTGGACGTCGATGTGCATCGGATGCTCACCGACATCGGCGCCGCCGGGCAGCGGGATGCTGTAGATGCCGTCCGAGGAGCAGGAGGTCACCAGCGCCGCGGAGATGCCGAAGACCGCGGCCGCCACGAAAGGCCGTCCGGCCCTGCGGGTTCTGCGAATCCTCATCGCTGCCCACCTTCCTGCTGCGACGGCGGCAGTTGGTCGGACGGCGTGCCCGGGACCGTGCCCGGGACCGGGGCACGCTGCTGGTTCTCGCCGCTGAGGATGCCGAACGGCAGGATCAGCGACGGCGTCACCACACCGGCCTTGACCTGGTCGGTGATCGTCTTGCACTGATCGAGGATCGGGCGCAGCTGCCGGCTGATCGCATCGAATTTCGGGTCCCCCGGCCGCAATTGGCCGAGGTCGAGCATCTTGCAGACGACGCCGAACGGGTTCTGCAGATCGGTGAAGTTGGCCCGCATGTCCAGCGTGCCGGATTCGCCGTTGTGCACGTTGATCAGGTTGCTCAGCGCCAGCGGCAGCACGGGCAGCAGGTTGGCGACGTCCTGACGCTGATCGGCCAGGGTCTGGGTGAGCGTGGTGAGCGCTTCGGCGTTCTGCGCCACCAGATCCCGGTTGTCGTCGATGAACCGGGCCACGTCACCGAGCCCGATCGACAGCAGGTTCAGCGCCTGGCCGAGGTTCTGGCGTTCGTCGGCGAGGAAGCCCGCCAGATCCGCCAGCTGCGCGTTGAACTGCCGCACCTGCTGGTCGTTCTCGGCCAGGGTGCGCACGAAGACCTGCAGGTTCTTGATGGTGTCGAAGATGTCGCCGCGGGCGTCGGACAGGTAGCGCGCCGCGTGCGACAGCTGCGCCAGGCTGTTCTGCAGCGCCTCGCCGTTGCCGGCGAAGTTGGCCGCGCCCGTGCGCACCAGATCGTTCAGCGCGCCGTCCTTGTTGGCGCCGTTGGGGCCCAGCGCATCCGAGAGCTGGGCGATGGACTTGTACAGCCGGTCGACCTCCACCGGAGTCGCGGTGCGCTCCTTCGGGATGGTCGCGGTGCGCGGCATCTTCGGCCCGCCCTTGTAGACCGGGGTGAGCTGGATGTAGCGGTCCGACACCACCGACGGCGTGATCTGGGCGGCCTTCGCATCGGCCGGAATGTCGTACTTGCGATCCACGGACATGGTGACCTTCACCTGGTCACCGACCGGGTCGACGGAGTTCACCGAACCCACCGGCACCCCGAGGATGCGCACGTCCGAACCCTCGTAGATGCCGATCGACTTGTCGAAGTACGCGGTGATCTTCGTGGTGTTGTAGTTGTCGAACAGCCACCACAGCACACCGGCCAGCACGACCACCGCGGCCGTACCACCGGCCACGAGCATCTTGGTGCCGCGTCCGGCCTCCCGGAACGCGGTCATCGGATCCCGGCGAGCCATCAGTTGCCTCCCAGGTTGCGGATCGGCGGACGGTCGCCCGGGATCTCCGGCAGCGCCGGCGGCATCAGGTTGACGATGACCGCGTCGAACCAGCGGCCGGTGCCCAGCACATTGGCGTACAGCCCGTAGAACGGCGCCGCCAGCGTCAGCGTCTTGGAGATGTTCTGCTGGTTGTCGTTCAGCATGTCGATGGACTTCTTCAGATTCGTCAACGCCGGGCCGATCTGCTCCTCGTTGTCGTGCACCAGCGCGGTCAGCTCGGCGGCGACGGTCTTGGCGCCCGTCAGCAGCTGCGAGATCGCCTGCTGGCGCACGTTCAGCTCGGCCAGCAGCTGGCCGCCGTTGGCGAGCAGCCGTTCGAATTCGGCGTTGCGGTCGGCGAGCACCTTGGTGGTCTTGTTGGTCGCCGCGAACAGCTTCTTGAGCTCCTCGTCGCGCTTGGCCAGCGTCTCCGACAGGCGGCCGATGCCGTCGATGGAACCGCGGATCTCCGGCGGCGTACCCGAGAACGCCTCCGACAGCACCCGCATGCTGGTGGCCAGCTGGGCGGTATCGGTCTGCTCGATATCCGCGGCGGCGTCGCTGAACGCCTCCACCACGTCATAGGGGGACACGGTGCGCGACAACGGGATCCGCTTGCCCGGGTCGGCGGGGCTGCTGCCCTTGGGATCCAGTGCCAGGTACTTCTGGCCGAGCAGCGTCTTGATCTGGATCGACGCGGTGGTCGCGTCCCCGACCCAGGCGTCCTTGGTGCGGAAGTCCACCACGGCCTTGTCGCCGTCGAGGTACACATCCGACACCGAGCCGACCTTGACGCCCGCGATGCGAACCTCGTTGCCCTTCTTCAGCCCGGCCGCCTCGGAGAACTCGGCGGTGTACTTGGTGCCCGCGCCGATGATCGGCAGCCGGTCCAGGAAGAACACCGAGACGGTGATCAGCAGCACCAGGAACAGGCCCAGCCCGCCCATGAAGGCCGGGCTGCGCTTGCCCATCAGTTGACGGTCGTCCATCAGCGGCCACCCTTCCCGTGACAACGCGGGGCCGGGTTGGTGTAGAGCGGCTGGTTCACCGTCGGCAGATCCGCGATGGCGGGCGGAATGTTCAGCTGCGGCGCGTCCTTGGTGCCCGGCCCGGCGACGACGTCGATGCCGCACAGATAGAACTGGAACCACGAGCCGTAGCTGGCGGCACGGCCCAGCTTCTCCATCTTGATCGGCAGATTCGTCAGCGCCTCGTTCACCTCGGGGGAACGGTCGTTGAGGGTCCCGGTGAGCTGGTTCAGCCCGGCGATCGAGCCCTGCAGGGTCGGCCGCGTGGGCACCAGCAGGTCGGCGGTCGCCGAGGCCAGGTTGCCCAGCGACTGCACCGCCGAACCGATGGTGCCGCGCTCGGCGTTGAGGCCGGTGATCAGCGCCTCGGTGTTGACGATCAGCTCGTTGAGCTGGCCGTCGCGCGAATTCACCGAATCCAGCACGGCATTGAGGTTCTTCACGATCTCGCCGATCACCGCGTCCTTGTCGGCGATCTTGTTGGTCAGGCTGGCGGTGTTCGACACCAGCTCCGTGATGGTCCCGGATTCACCCTGGAACACCTGGATGATCTCGTAGGACAGCTTGTTCACATCGTCCGCGGTGAGCGTCTGGAACAGCGGGCGGAACCCGTTGAACAGCGTGGTCAGGTTCAGCGCCGGCGTGGTGCGGTCCAGCGGAATCGTGCCGCCCTTGTTCAGCTTGCGGCCCTGCTGCCCGGTCCCCTGCTCCAGCGCGATGTAGCGCTGGCCGACCAGGTTGCGGTAGCGGATGGTGGCGGTGGTGGAGGCCGGGAGCCAATCGCGGTCGGTCAGCTCGAATTTCACCTCGGCCTGATTGCGATCGACGATCGAGACCTTGCTCACCTTGCCGACCCGCACGCCGGCGATGCGCACCTCGTCGCCCGGGGTAAGCGATGTGCCAAGGCTGAACCGGGCCGTGAATTAGCTGCCGCCGCCGGAGTTGGTGGGGGTCGTGAGTGCCCGCACCCCGGGAGGCGGCAGGGGGACGG
>NZ_JARWQD010000087.1 GCF_029869545.1 Nocardia wallacei
CCCCCCCCCCCCCCCCCCCCCCCCCCCCCCCCCCCCCCCCCCCCCCCCCCCCCCCCCCCCCCCCCCCCCCCCCCCCCCCCCCCCCCCCCCCCCCCCCCCCCCCCGGGGCGCGGGGGGGGGGGGGCCCCCCCCCCCCCCCCCCCCCCCCAACGCCGCTCAGGCCAGCAGGGCGCGCAGGGCCCGCCGGATCGCGGCGGTGGCGTCCGCCCGCGACAGCCCGCGCCGTTCGACCAGGTGGTGCCGGTAGGGCCAGCTGACGGTGGCGTCGATGAGATCGAGCAGTTCCCCGTCCACGCCGTCGGCGCGGGCGAGTTCGGGGGCGAACATTTCGGCCAGGTGGTCGCGAATGCGCCTGTCGGTCAGCCGCATTCGGTCGTCCATTCCCGCATTGGTCTGCGATTCCAGCAGTCCCATGATGCGGGGACGGCGCTGCAGCGCGTACACGGTCGCGCTCTGATCCGCCGCGGCGGCGATGCGCTCGTCGAGCGGTTGCCGCGGATCCACCTGGGCGAGCAGGGTTTCCACGTAGTCCGACTGCTGTTCGACCGCGGCCTGCAGCAGGTCCTCGCGGGTGGGGAAATGCACGAAGATGCTGCGTTCGGACACACCCGCCCGGGTGGCGATGGTCTTGGTGGTGGGGGCGAAATCGCCGTCCTTGACCGCCTCCAGTAAGGCGTCGATGATCGCGCGGCGGGTCTGCTCGGGATTGCGCCGGCGCCGCCGTCCGGTCTCGGTGCCCTCGTTCATGTCTGCATCCGACCACATCGGCCCGGGCCGGTCGCGCAGCGGGGGCGGTGAGTCGCACCACTGTTATTGCAGTGCCGCTGCAATAACGGATATGGTGGTTCGCATGACGAAGGATCGTGAGAGTGGGCGGCCGCGCGGCGTCTCGCGCCGCGGCGTATTCGGGGCCGGTGCCGCCGCGGTGGCGGCCGCGGGCATCGGCCTGGGGCTCGGTGGCTGTGGCGGCGAGGACGACGAGGTGAACCCGCCGGACACCCGGACCGACCCCGCCGAGCACATCGCCCGCGCCAACCGGCAGGCCGCCGGGACGCTCCCGTTCTCCGACACCGCCGATTTCGCCGATGCCGACCGCGGCTTCATCGCGGCGCTCACGCCCGGCGTGGTCCGGTCCGAGGGCGGAAAGGTGGTGTGGGACAACGACTCCTACAACTTCCTGCAGGGCTCGTGCCCGATGTCGGTGCATCCGAGCCTGTGGCGGCAGTCGCAGCTGACGGCCAAGCAGGGCCTGTACGAGATCGCGCCGGGCTTCTATCAGGTGCGCGGCCTGGATCTGTCGAACATGACGCTGATCGAGGGCGAAACCGGCGTCGTCGTCATCGACCCGCTGATCTCCGCCGAGACCGCGAAGGCGGGGCTGGCGCTGTACCGGCAGCACCGTGGCGACCGGCCGGTGACGGGCCTGATCTACAGCCACTCGCACGTCGACCATTTCGGCGGTGCCCGCGGCGTGCTCACCGAGGAGCAGGTGGCGGCCGGGGTCCCGGTGCTGGCGCCGGTGGGTTTCGTGGAGCACGCGGTCAGCGAGAACGTCTACGCCGGAACGGCGATGGCGCGGCGCGCGGCCTACATGTACGGCGCCGCGCTGCCCCGCGGGCCGCAGGGGCAGGTGGGCACCGGGCTCGGACAGACCACCTCGACCGGCACGGTCACCCTGATCGCGCCGACCCGCGACATCACCCACACGGGCCAGCAGGAGACGGTCGACGGTGTGCGCATGGTGTTCCAGCTGACGCCCGGCACCGAGGCGCCGTCGGAGATGAACTTCTACTTCCCCGACCGCCGCATCCTGTGCATGGCCGAGAACGCCACCCACACCCTGCACAATCTGCTCACGCTGCGCGGCGCCCTGGTGCGCGATCCGCACGTGTGGTCGGCCTATCTCACCGAATCCATCAATCTTTATGCGCGGCAATCGGATCTGGTGTTTTCCTCGCATCACTGGCCGGTGTGGGGAACCGACCGGATCGTGGAATATCTGTCGCTGCAACGGGATCTGTACGCGTACCTGCACGACCAGACCCTGCGGCTGTTGAATCAGGGCTATACCGGCGCCGAAATCGCCGAGCAGTTCCAGCTACCGCCCGCCCTGGCCGAAAAGTGGTTCACGCGCGGCTATTACGGCTCGGTGAGCCACAACGTGAAGGCCGTCTACCAGCGTTACATGGGCTGGTTCGACGGCAATCCGGCACATCTGTGGGAACATCCGCCGGTGGAGTCGGCGAAGCGGCACGTGGAGGCGATGGGCGGCATCGATTCGGTCTTACGGCAGGCCCAGAAGGCTTACGACGCAAGCGATTACCGATGGGCGACACAGCTGCTCGACTATGCGGTCTTCGCCGTTCCCGACAACCGGAAAGCACGGCTGCTGCAGGCGGCCACCTTCGAACAACTCGGATACGGCAGCGAGAACGCCACCTGGCGCAACTTCTATCTGTCCGGCGCGTACGAACTACGCAACGGTACTTTCGGAACTCCGACTCAGTCGGATTCGAGTTCGCTGCTGACCGCGCTCTCGGTCGATCAAATCTTCGACGCGGCCGCGCTGCGCATCAACGGCCCGCGGGCGTGGGGCGTCACGATGACCACCGACTGGCGTTTCACCGACGACCGCGACCGCGTCCATCGCGTGGAGTTGCGCAATGGCGTGCTGATTCACTACGACCGTCGGGCGGGTGACGGGCTGCCCGCACCCGACGCCACGGTGACCACCACCCGTGCCGCGCTGCTCGGTGCCCTGCTGGGCGGCGGTGATATCGCGGCGGCGGTGCGCAGGGGCGATCTCCGCATCGAGGGCGACGCGGCCGTCCTGGCTCAGCTACCGCCGCTGTTCGACAAACCCGATCCGAACTTCGCGATTGTCACTCCCTGACCCGCCGGTCCCCGGCATGCGGACGGGCCCGGCTCCCGCGCCTGTGAGGCGGTGAGCCGGGCCCGTCCGAAACCCCTTTTACCAGGACAAAGCCCGGATCGCAGTTACTTGTTCGCTTTGTGATAGGCGGCGACGATCTCGGAGGAAATTCGCCCTCGGGCCGACACGTTGTAGCCGTGTTTCTTCGCCCATTCCCGGATGGCCACGGTTTGCTCGCGGTCGGCCGCCGACTTCGGCTTGGACACCGCACCCGACTTCACCCGGCCGACCTTGCGGGCCTTATCGGCCCAGGGTTCCAGGGAACCCCGTAGCTTGCCGGCATTCAACGTGGAGAGATCGATTTCGTAGGCCACACCATCGATCGAGAACTGCACGGTCTCGTCCGCTTTGGACTTCCCGTCGTAATCGTCGATGAGCGTGACGGTGACCTTCTTGGCCATGAGCCAGCCCTTTCGCACGGACACGGATCTACTCGGATTGCGTATACCGTACCGCAGCGGCCTCTCGCAAAGCGAATCCGGCACTATTCGGCGTTTCCGGCGGTGAATGTCCGAAAGGGTTAAAACAATCGGCGGGTGAAGGAATTCCCGGGCCTCGGGGGATTGTTCGGATCCCGGGCCCGGCCGGTCACCCGACGCTGTGGCCGCCGCTGGGCTCGCCGTATCGGACGTCGGCGCAGTTGTGCAGCAGTTCCGCCAGGCTGTTCATCATCTCGTACATGTCGTCGACGGCGGCCTTTTCCTCGGGTTCGGCCGACCAGGTGGACGGGACGGTCATGGCATGCCTTTCGCGAGATGGTGGGTGGTGCGGCGCTGATACGCGTCGCCGGCGCGTAACACGGTCGCCTCGTCGAAATACCGGCCGCTGATCGACATCGACAGCGGGGTGCCCTCGGAGGACAGACCGATCGGTACGGCAAGGGTGGGATTTCCCAGCGGATTCCAATACGGAGTGTGCAGCGAGGCCAGGGCGCCCAGTGGCCGCAGCGGATCCAGCGTGGACAGCGGTGGCGCGCCCAGGTGGCCGGTCGGGGTGACGACGAGGTCGACCCGGTTCAGCAGGTCGGACATGCGGCCCTGCGCCAAGCGCCGGACACGTTGTGCCTGAACATAATCCGGCCCGGTGACCGCCGCACCGGACGCGAGCACGATGCGGGTGCCGCGGCCGTAATCGATCCAGCGCTCGCGCAGGTCGGCACGGTGGTAGGCGTGCGCCTCGGCCAGCATCACGAGCAGATCGACGGCCACCAGCTCCGGGTACATCGCCAGCTCGACGGGGACGACCGTGGCGCCCGCGGCGCGCAGCGCGTCGAGGGCCGCGGCGAACCGCCGGGGCTGTTCCGGATCGATACCGGCGTCGGCGAAGCGGTCGAGATCATCGACGCCGACGGTGATTCCGCGCAGATCGCCGGTGAGGGCGGCCGGATAGTCGGCGGCCGGGACCGCGGCGCTGTAGGGATCGCCGGGATCGTGGCCCGCCAGCACCGACAGCAGCAGCGCGCAGTCGGCGGCCGACCGGGCCAGCGGGCCGACATGGTCGAGAGTGTAACTCAGCGGCACCACACCGGATTTCGGTACCCGGCCGAAGGTGGGCTTGAGCCCCGTGACGCCGTTGAATGCCGCCGGGATCCGGATGCTGCCCGCGGTATCGGTCCCGATCGCGCCGAGGAACAGTCCGGCGGCCACCCCGGCGCCCGAGCCCGAACTGGAGCCGCCCGCCCAGCGCTCCCGATCCCAGGCGCAGCGCGGGATCGGAAACGGCTTGTCCGGGTCGGGAACTCCGATCGCGAACTCCATGGTGCTGGTCTTGCCGGTGAGGACGGCGCCGGCGCGTTCCAGCCGCCGGACCACGGTGCAGTCCCCGGCGGCGCTCGCCCACGCCGGGTCCAGGACCAGACTCTGCGCGGTCGTCGGGGCGTGCGCGTGGGCGAGAATGTCCTTGACGCCGAGGGGGATTCCGGCCAGCGGCGGCAGCGTGGCGCCGGCGGCGAGTTGCCGGTCGACCTCGGCCGCCCGGGCGCGGGCCCGTTCCTCGGTGCGGGTCAGGTACACGCCGAGATCGTCGCGGGGCCGCAGGGGCCCCGCGGTGAGAACGGTGGGCCGGGTCTAACGGGGGGGGCCCCCGCGCGGGGCCGCCGCGCGCGCGGCGCGCGGCCGGGCGCGGCGGCGGG
>NZ_JARWQD010000088.1 GCF_029869545.1 Nocardia wallacei
CGGCGATCGTGCCGTGGCGGATGACGGGCACCCACCTCGGGCCGATCGACCCGCCCGGACCCCCGACGCCCCGACCCGCCCCGCACCTCCCCCTCCCGCTCCGAAGTCTCCGACCCCGCCGCCGCCCGCCCCGACCCCGCACGCTCCGACGCCGCACGCTCCGAATTCGCAGACCCCGACGCGGCGCGCCCCGATCCCGCCCGATCCGACGGCACCCGATCCGACGCCGCAGCCCCCGACGCTGGGCGCTTCGATGTCTCACGCCCCGGTCCCCCGCCCTCCGACGCTGGGCGTTCCAGCGCCGCACGCTCGGACGCCGCGCCTTCATCCGGCCCAGCCGCCCGGGCCGCGCCCCGGTCCGCCGCACGCTCCGACGCCAACCGATCCGACCCCGCACCTTCATCCGGCCCACCCGCGCGGGCCGCATCCTTGTCCGCCGGGCCTTCGTCCGCGTTCCGCTTCGCCACCCGGTCAGCCTAAGCATTCGACCGGGTGCGGCGCCCGGCGGCCGGTCGGCGATCCGCGCGAGCGGCGCGGGGCGCAATCCCGCGCATCCCATGGGACGAGCGGAAACGACCGGTCCACGCGGCACGGGCGTACCGGACACCTTGGCGGGCACCGATAGTCGGCACCCCCCACCGACGGCGGAGCCATCGAATCCGCCGTCCCGGCAGGGTGCCGGAGCCTCTGTCTCAGTAGGCTGCTTACGTGCGGACGTTGCTGATCGTGAATCCGAATGCCACCTCGACGACACCGGCCACCCGCGATCTGCTCGCCCACGCGCTGGAGAGCCGGACCCAGCTCATCGTCGCGCACACCCAGCACCGCGGCCACGCGGCCGAACTCGCGCAGTGGGCGGCCACCAACGAGATGGACCTGATCGTCGTGCATGGCGGGGACGGCACCGTCAACGAGACCATCAACGGCTTCCTGCCGCTGCCGCAGGTCGCCGACGGGCAGGCCTGGATTCCCCGATTGGGCGTGATTCCGGGCGGCTCGGCCAATGTGTTCGCGCGGTCGCTCGGCATCAAACCGGATCCCGTCGCCGCCACCAACCAGCTCATCGACCTGCTGTCGGTGGCGAAGGACCGCCGCATCGGCCTGGCCATCGCCGACGACCGCTGGTTCACCTTCTCCGCGGGCGTCGGCCTGGACGCCGACGTGTGCGAGGCCATCGACAACAGCCGCGCCAACGGACACGCCGCGACACCGGCCCGTTATCTGCGCACCACGGTCCGCCAGTTCTTTCGGGCCAAGCGCCGCGAGCCGTCGGTCACGGTGCACATTCCCGGGCACGATCCGGTCACCGGAGTGCATTACGCATTCGTGACCAATGCCAGTCCCTGGACTTACCTCGACGCCAAGCCGGTGGTCACCAATCCCGGAACAAGTTTCGAATCCGGTCTCGGGGTGTTTGCCATGCAGACCATGCGGGTACTGCCCACACTGTGGGTCGCTCGGCAACTCCTTGCCACCGATGGAAACCCCAAGTCGCGCACATTGTTTCGCGCCGACGATGTGCCGTCGGTCCGTATCGAGGCCGCCGAGCCCATTGGCCTGCAAATCGATGGCGACTTCATCGGCCGCCGCGACGTGGTGGATTTCACCTCGATCCCCGAGGTGCTCGAGGTGATCGCCCCACAGCCCGAATCGGGCCGACACAACTAGAGAAACATCGCAGTTGTGCTGCGAAAACCGCTTCGAGCGAGTACAAAGGACTCGGCAGACCCCCGATGTAGGGGTCTTACAGCGTGAGCTTCCCCACGGTGCACCACAAAGCTATTGACATCTACGGTGTTCGTGAAAGCATTCACAAGCAACCGTGCGGAAACATTCGAGTCGCACAAGTGAACGGACCACAAACCCGAGGCGCACTGGTGCGCCCAGCAAAGGAGCAGAGGAATGGACTGGCGCCACAAGGCCATCTGTCGCGATGAGGACCCCGAGCTGTTCTTCCCGGTCGGTAACAGCGGTCCCGCACTCGCGCAGATTGCCGATGCCAAGCTGGTCTGCGCCCGCTGCCCCGTTACCGCCGAGTGCCTGTCCTGGGCCCTGAAGTCCGGACAGGACGCCGGCGTTTGGGGTGGTATGAGCGAAGACGAGCGTCGGGCGCTGAAGCGTCGCAACGCGCGCACCCGCACCCGCAGCGTCGTCTAGGCGACGTCGGCGTTACGGCCACCAAGCGGTACCCGCACAGCCCCGGCCCGTAGCGCATTTTCAGCCCGGCACCTCTGAGGTGCCGGGCTTCATTGTTTCCAGGGTGCCGGGCTTCTTTGCTTCCGGGTGCCGGGCTTCATTGCTTCCGGCGAGCAGACATCAGCGAGAAGACCTGCGCCCCAAGGGAACTCGCAACACGGCGTCGGTGCCGATATCCGCCCCCGGATGCAGGCCGATGGATCCGCCCAGCTCCGCGGTGACCAGCGTGCGCACGATCTGCAGGCCCAGCCGATCGGACCCCTCCAGGCTGAATCCGTCCGGCAGCCCGCGCCCGTCGTCGCTGATGATCACGTCCAGCCAGCGCGCCGAACGTTCGGAGCGGATGGTGACCGTGCCGTTCTCGCCCGCGTCGAAGGCGTGCTCGATGGCGTTCTGCACCAGCTCGGTCAGCACCATCACCAGCGGGGTCGCGCGCTCGGCGGAGAACACCCCGAGCGACCCGGCCCGGCGCACCTTTATCCGCGCGGTGTGCACGGTCGCGACGTCGGCCATGATCGGCAGCAGCCGGTCCACGACCTCGTCGAGATCGACCTCCTCGTCCACCGACATCGACAGCATCTCGTGCACCGAGGCGATGGAGGTGACGCGGCGCACCGATTCGGTCAGCGCCAGCCGCGCCTCCTCGGCCTCGGTGCGGCGGGCCTGCAGCCGCAGCAGCGCGGCCACCGTCTGCAGGTTGTTCTTCACCCGGTGGTGGATCTCGCGGATGGTGGCGTCCTTGGACAGCAGCGCCCGGTCGCGGCGCTTGACCTCGGTGACGTCACGCACCAGCACCGCGGCACCGGCCAGCTCGCCGTGCGGGCGCAGCACCAGGGTGCGCAGCAGCACGGTGGCACCCCGTGCCTCGACCTCCATGCGGCGACCCGACTTGCCCGCCAGCGCGGCCTGGATATCGTTGACGACCTCCTGGGCATCGAACGGATCGGTGATCAGCGAGCGCGTGGTCTGCGCCAGATCCTGCCCGGCCAGATCGCTCTGCAGGCCCATCCGGTGATACGCGGACAGCGCGTTCGGGCTGGCGTAGACGACGGTCCCCTCGGTGTCGATGCGGATGAAACCGTCCCCCGCGCGCGGGCTGGAATGCGAGCCGGTGCGGTCCTCCAGCGTCGGGAAGGTGCCGTCGGCGATCATCTGGCACAGGTCGTCGGCGCAGGCCATATAGGCGTGTTCGAGGCTGCCGCGGATCTTCGAGCGCTGCACGTCGGTGTCGCGGCCGAGCACCGCGATCACATCGCTGCCGACCCGGACCGGAATGGCCTCGCGGATGGCATGCACCGGGGTCGGGTGGTACACCCCCGCCGACTCCCCGTCGGAATCCACCCGCACGATCTCACCCGCCAGCAGGGCCTCGAACACCTGCGGGTGATCCTCCTTGGTGGCGAGCGTGCCGACCAGGTCCTCCGGGTGCACGGTGGCGGCGGTGGTGGGCCGGGCCTGCGCGACGCAGACCACGTCGGCGCCCTCCGCGACCGGGCCGGCGCCCACCCACAGCTGCAGATCCGCGAACGACAGGTCCGACAGCAGCTGCCAGTCCCCCACCACCCGCTGCAGATGATCCACGGCCGCACCGGGCAGGTCGGTGTGCTCGGCCAGCAGATCACTCAATGTCGACATGTAACACGCTCCTCACCGACGTGATTCTCCCTCACCCGTCGGCGTCGGTGCGCGGGCAGCCCGCAGCGTCAGGAGATTACCGCGATGAGGTCGCCCTTCTGCAGGACCTGCCCGGCGGAGACGTTGATCGAGGCGACCGTGCCGTCGGACTCGGCGACCACCGGAATCTCCATCTTCATCGACTCCAGCATCACGAGGGTGTCGCCCTCCCGCACCGCCGCGCCCTCCTCGGCGACGATCTCGTAGACGGTCGACACCATCTCGGCGAGCACTTCCTCAGCCATGACACCCTCTCGATCGATCGGCACCGTTCACGCCCTGCATCCGCTGCAGCTACAGCCAACCACACGTGAAACAATGACGCCCGACCAGGAAGGAGATACCCATGGGTAAGCGAGGACGCAAGAAGCGCAGCCGCCGCAAGAGCGCGGCCAACCACGGCAAGCGTCCGAACAGCTGAGCCGTCCCGGCTCGGCACGGTAGCGCCGAAAAGCACTGAGCGGCACCGGGAAGCGGAGTTTGAGGGCCGCGCTGCGGGCATAACGCCCGCGGGGCCCCCCGGGGGGGGGGTGTTATGGCGGCGGGGCGCCCCGCGGGGGCC
>NZ_JARWQD010000089.1 GCF_029869545.1 Nocardia wallacei
CCGCCGCGGCGGCCGCCCGCCCCCCCCCCCCCCCCGCGGCCGCCCGGCCCGGCCGCCCCCCCCCCCCCCCCCCCCCGCGGGGATGGGCTTCGACGCGCGAAGCGGGCGGCCTAGCTCTGCTCCTGGGCCTGCTGCTCGGCGATCTGCTTGCGGACCTCGTCCATGTCGAGGGCCTTCACCTGGGTGACCAGGTCCTCGAGGGCATCCGGGGGCAGCGCGCCCGGCTGCGCGAACACCAGCACGCCCTCCCGGAACGCCATGATGGTCGGGATGGAGCGGATGTTGGCGGCCGCGGCGAGGCTCTGCTCGGCCTCGGTGTCGACCTTGCCGTGCACCACGTCGGGGTGGTTCTCCGCGGACTTCTCGTAGGTCGGCGCGAACTGCTTGCACGGGCCGCACCAGTCGGCCCAGAAGTCGACGAGGACCACGTCGTTTCCGGTGACGACCTCGTCGAAGTTCTGCGTGGTCAGGGTCTGGGTGGCCATGGCATCCTCTCGTCTGTGGTGCCCGGTGCAACGCCGGGCACGTCGGTTATCTTCCGCTTCCGCGTGCGACCGGCCATTCACGACGCTGATCGCCGTCCCACCGACGGATGCCTACCACCGTAGTGGGGAAATCGCGATCGCTCGCCACCGCGTCGACGGCGGCCGCGAGATGCTGGGGTCGCACGCGCCTGGCCAGGGTCACGTGCGGGGTCCAGGCGCCGGGCCGCACATTCGCCGGAATGCCGGGGCAGTGGGCGATCACCGAGAACAGTCGTCGCTGCAGATCCAGCAGTTCCGCGGTGGGAACCACGAGCCGCACCAGGACGGGGTTGCGCGCGCCGAACATCACCAGCCCGCCGATCCGTACCGGCAGCGGCCGGAACTCCTGCGCGCCGAGCGCCTTGTCGAGGCGCGGCCAGATCTCCCGAGCCACCCCGACCGTGACGTGCGGCCGCCGATCGGCGGCGGGACTGTGCACGCCGACCTCCGCCAGCACCCGCCACTGCCGACGAATCTCCGCCTCACCGGCGTCGTCCAGCACCAGCTCGACCGACTGAAACATGATCTTGGACAAGATACTTGGTGGTGGACCGCCCGGTGGCACTTCGGCCATGACACGGGCACGCCGCCCCCCGGCGATCATCGAGCAACCCGCACGGTCGAGGATGGGGGCGTGAGCGGAGACATCGGCGAACCACTGCGGCTCGGGTTGATCGAGGGGGACGGGATCGGTCCCGAGGTCGTGCGCGCGACGCGGGAGGTCGTCGACGAGGCACTGGCCGCCGTCGGCGCGCCCGAGGCCGACTGGGTGCCATTGCCCATGGGGCACAAGGCGATCGAGCAGTTCGGTGATCCGCTGCCCGAGTCGACGCTGCGGGCGCTGGAGCGGCTCGACGCCTGGATTCTGGGCCCGCACGACAACGCCTCCTACGCGCCCGAGCACCGCACCGGCGCGCCGCCCGGCGGTGCCATTCGCAAGCGGTTCGGCCTGTACGCCAACATCCGCCCGGCGCGGGCGTTCGCGGGCGTGCGCGCGGCGGCCGAGATGGACCTGGTGATCGTGCGCGAGAACAGCGAGGGCTTCTATGCCGATCGCAATATGTTCGCCGGATCCGGCGAGTTCGCCCCCACCCCGGACGTGGCGCTGTCGGTCGGCGTGGTGACCCGCCGGGCGTGCGAGCGCATCGCGCACGAGGCGTGCCGCCTGGCCGCCGCCCGGCGTCACCGCCTGACCATCGTGCACAAGGCGAACGTGCTGCCGAGGACGATGGGCCTGTTCCGGGACGTCTGCTACGAGGTCGCCGCCGAGTATCCCGATGTGGTGGCCGTCGACGAACACGTCGACGCCGCGGCGGCGCACCTGGTGCGCGCCCCCGGCGACTACGACGTGCTGGTGACCGAGAACCTGTTCGGCGACATCCTCTCCGACCTCGCCGGGGAACTGAGCGGGTCGCTCGGGATCGCCGCCTCGCTGAACTGCTCGGCCACCCAGGCGATGGCCCAGGCGGTACACGGCGCGGCGCCCACCCTGGCCGGTCACAATCGGGCCAACCCGGCGGCATTGCAGCTGTCGGCGGCAATGTTGTTGCGCTGGTTGGGTTCTCGACGCGGCGATCGTGGCGTGTCGCAGGCCGCGGAGCGCATCGAACGGGCCGTCGCGGCCGCCTTCGCCGCCGGGATCGCCACCGCGGATCTCGGCGGCCTGGCCTCCACCGCCGAATTCACCGAACAGGTGCGGGCGCGGCTGCATCGGTGGTGATATAGGGTTTCGAACTCGGCGTGTAAGGAGCTCCGCCGTATCCGGTGCGGATTAACCTTCGGTAACCGACCGACACAGTCGGTCCGAATCGCCTAAATTTCGAACGGCGGGCGACCTCCACATGTCGCCCACCCAAACATGGAGGGCTGCTGTGTCTGTTCGAATCGGTGCCCGCGGGGTTGCCCTGCGGGCCGTCTGTTTACTCGCCGGCGGTGCGCTGGCGCTGGCCGGCTGTACCACGAACACCGAGGACAACGCGCCGACGGCGGAGAAGATCGAGGTCGCCAAGGTCGACGCGATCGCCGCCAAGCTGCCCGAGAAGGTGAAGCAGTCCGGCAAGCTGGTAGTCGGGGTGAACATTCCGTATCAGCCCAACGAGTACAAGGACGCCTCCGGCAAGATCGTCGGCTACGACGTCGACCTGATGGACGCGGTGGCCGCCGTGCTCGGCGTGCGGGCCGAATATCAGGAGTCGGACTTCGAGAAGATCATCCCCGCGATTCAGGCGGGCACCTACGACACGGGCATGTCGTCGATGACCGACACCAAGGAGCGCGAGCAGACGGTCGATTTCGTCGACTATTACAACGCCGGTATCCAGTGGGCGCAGCAGAAGGGCAAGCCCATCGATCCGAACAACGCCTGCGGTAAGCGAGTGGCGGTGCAGCGCACCACCATCGAGGAGACCGAGGACGTGCCGAACAAGAGCAAGGCGTGCGAGGCGGCCGGTAAGCCCAAGATCGAGGTCGTGGCCTTCGACGAGCAGAGCGCGGCGACCACGGCGCTGGTGCTCGGCCAGGTCGACGCCATGTCGGCCGATTCCCCGGTGACCGCCTACGCGATCAAGCAGAACCAGGACAAGATCGAGGCGGCCGGTCCGCTGTTCCAGTCCCAGCCCTACGGCTGGCCGGTGCCCAAGGGAGCGCCGCTGGCGCCCGTGCTGCAGGAGGCGGTGCAGCATCTGATCGACTCCGGTGAGTACCGGCAGATCGCCGAGAACTGGGGCGTCCAGGAGGGGGCGATCACCAAGGCCACCATCAACGGCGCGGTGGGCTGACCGCGGTGAGTGAGAACGACTCTCAGCCCGTCGATCCCACGCCGATCAAGGCGGTGCCGCTGCGGCATCCGGGCCGATGGGTCGCCGCGGCGATCATCCTCGCGCTGCTGGCCCTGTTCCTCTACGGTGCCGCCACCAATCCCGCCTACCGGTGGGACATCTACTGGAAGTACCTGTTCGATTCGCGCATCGAATCCGGCGTCCTGATCACGCTGGAGCTGACCGTGCTGGCCATGGCCATCGGTGTGCTGCTGGGCATGCTGCTGGCCGTGATGCGCCTGTCCCCGAATCCGGTGCTGCGGTCGGTGGCGTGGGTGTATCTGTGGATCTTCCGCGGCACGCCCGTGTACGTGCAGCTGGTGTTCTGGGGGTTGTTCCCCTCGCTGTACAAGATCATCGATCTCGGCGTGCCGTTCGGGCCGCAGGTCGTGCACTGGAACATCCAGGACTGGCGGACGCCGTTCCTGTTCGCGATGATCGGCCTGGGCCTCAACGAGGCCGCGTACATGGCCGAAATCGTCCGTGCCGGAATCAATTCCGTGGGCGAGGGCCAGCGCGAGGCATCGGTCGCGCTGGGCATGTCGTGGGGGCAGACGATGCGCCGCACGGTGCTGCCGCAGGCGATGCGGGTGATCATCCCGCCGACGGGCAACGAGCTGATCAGCATGCTCAAGACCACCTCCCTGGTGACCGCCATCCCGTTGACGACCGACGTGTACGGCCGCGCCCGCGACATCTATGCGGTGAATCTGCAACCGATTCCGCTGCTGCTGGTCGCCGCCACCTGGTACCTGCTGGTCACCAGCGTGCTGATGGTGGGCCAGCACTATCTGGAGCGGTACTTCTCCCGGGGCGCCACCCGGCAGCTGACCGCGAAGCAACTGCAGGCGCTGGCCAACGCCCAGATGTCGGAGGTGGGCAAATGACCGCGGCCGCAAGCACTCCCGTGAACGACGCGGTGCCGATGATCCGGGCCGAGCAGGTGTGCAAGAGCTTCGGCGCGCTGCAGGTGCTCAAGGGCGTCTCGCTGGAGGTCGAGCGCGGGGAGGTGATGTGCCTGATCGGGCCGTCCGGCTCGGGCAAGTCGACGTTCCTGCGCTGCATCAACCATCTGGAGCAGGTCAACGCCGGGCGGCTGTATGTCGACGGCGATCTGGTCGGCTATCAGGAGAAGGGCGGCAAGCTCTACGAGCTGCATCCGCGCGTGGCGGCCCGGCAGCGGCGCGATATCGGCATGGTGTTCCAGCATTTCAACCTGTTTCCGCACCGCACGGCGCTGGAGAACATCATCGAGGCGCCGACGCAGGTCAAGAAGCTGCGTAAGGCCGACGCCGTCGCCCGGGCCAAGGAGCTGCTGGACCGGGTCGGGCTGGGCGAGAAGGCCGACGCCTATCCGGCGCAGCTGTCCGGCGGGCAGCAGCAGCGGGTCGCCATCGCGCGGGCGCTGGCGATGGATCCCAAGCTGATGCTGTTCGACGAGCCCACCTCCGCGCTGGACCCGGAGCTGGTCGGCGAGGTCCTGGGCGTCATGCGCGAGCTGGCGGCGTCGGGCATGACCATGGTGGTGGTGACCCACGAGATGGGCTTCGCCCGCGAGGTCGCCGACCAACTGGTGTTCATGGACGCCGGTGTGGTCGTGGAGGCGGGCAACCCCCGCGACATGCTGGCCGACCCGGCACAGGACCGCACCAAGGCCTTCCTGTCGAGGATCCTGTAGCGCGCGGGGTGTGGGGCTTCCGTTCGACGCGATGGTGAACTACGGTGTGTAGTAGGAAGTTCACCGGCGAGCGGTGGGAGGGCGTCGTGGGCGCACAGGTAGTAGGCGGCCGCCGAATTTCGTTGGCGGAGTGGAGTTTTCTGCAGTGGGCGGTGCTCGTCGTCGGCGTGGTGCATATCGTGTGGGCGATCGTGGGCTGGATCGCCGAGCCCAGCTTCGCCCTCGGCCACCACGCGCCGACGACGCCGGTGCTCGGCATGGACTACAACGGCTGGCATGCCGTGGCGGGGCTGCTGCTGTTCACCCCGGCTCTCGTTGCCGCCCTGCGTAAATCGTGGTCGGCCTGGTACTGCGTGGTCGCCGCGGTGGGTGGCGGGTTCGTGGTCGGCATCTGGGCGCTGTTCTCGCATCAGGTCCTGATATTCAGCTTCCCGAACCACCGGCTCGACGCCATCGAGCACATCGCCACCGGGGTGATACTGCTGGCGCTCGTCGCCATCCAGGCCGTCCGGGACGGCAGCCTGCGGGCGACGCTCGGATTGCCTTCCGCCGCAAGCTGATCGGGCAAGGTCACGACGGCCGCGGCTGCTGCGCCAGGGCGATGCGGAGCTGGCCCAGCAGGACCTTCGCGGCCGGGGTCAGGCGGTCGGTGCGCCAGGCCAGGGCGAGCTGTCCGTGCAGTTCGGGCTCGACGATCGGGAGGGCGCGGACGCCGAAAGCGGCCGCCTCCCCGGGGGTGAGCGCGGGGACGACGGCCGTGCCGAGCCCGCGCGCGGCCAGCCGTAGCAGCAGCGGGGGAGCGGCCGCCTCGAACGCGATATTCGGATCGAAACCCGCTGTGGCACAAGCGCGTTCGAACTGCCCGCGAACGCCGGTGCCCCGGGTCAGGCAGATCAGGGGGCGGTCGCGCAACTCCTCGAGTGCGAGGCGGCGGCGAGGGTCCGGGTCGTCGGCGGCGACCGCGGCGACGATCCGGGTGTCGAGCACGACATCGAGCCCGATGCGGGGGTCGAGCGGGCTGCCGGTGAGTCCGACGAGGGCGATGTCGAGCGTGCCGCGTTCGAGGTCGCCCAGCATCAGATCGGAATTCGTTTCGGTGAGGGTGATATCGACCTGGGGGTGGTCGTCGTGGAAGTCCGCCAGCACGGAGGCGACGTCGAGTTCGCCGGTGGCGACGCCGGAGATGGTGCCGAGCCGGATGTGCCCGCGCAGCAGCCCGGTGAATTCGTCGGCGGTGTGGCGGATCTGCTCGGCCGCCGCGAGCGCGGTGCGGGCATGCGGCAGGACGGCCGCCCCGGCGGCGGTCGGGGTCACCGCGCGCCCGGAGCGGTCCAGCAGCCGCTGGCCCAGTTCCCGCTCCAGCTGCCGGATCTGGGCCGACAACCCGGGCTGGGCCAGGTGCAGCCGCGCCGCGGCCCGGGTGAAGTTGGCCTCCTCGACCACGGTGACGAAGTAGCGCAGCTGACGAAGTTCCATAACTGATGATTCTAATGACAAGAAGATCTATCTGTTTTACTTCTTATCGGCGGGTCGGAACAGTAGGAGTCGTGAGCATTGTGAACTTCGATCTCCCCACCTTCACCGGCCCCGTCTTCCGCCCGGGTGACGCCGGGTACGACGCCGAGGTCGCCGGATTCCAGACCGCCGACACGCACCGTCCCGACCTGATCGTCGGCGCGGCCCACACCGAGGATGTCCGTGCCGCGGTGGAATACGCTGCGCGCCTTGGCCTTCCGGTGGCGGTCCAGGCGACCGGCCACGGTCTGTCGGTGGCCGCCGACGGTGGCGTGCTGATCAGCACCCGCCGCATGACCGAGGTGTCCGTCGATCCCGGGACCCGCACCGCGCGGATCGCCGCCGGGGTGCGGGCCGGTGCGCTGATCGAGGCGGCCGCGGCGCACGGGCTGGCGCCGCTCAACGGCTCGTCCCTGTCGGTCGGCATGGTCGGGTACCACCTGGGCGGCGGCCTGGGCATCCTGGCCCGGACCTTCGGCTACGCCGCCGATCACGTGCGCGCGGTCGAACTGGTGACCGCCAGCGGGCGGTTGCGCCGCCTCACTCCCGGCGATCCGCTGTTCGGGGCGGTGCTCGGCAGCGGCGGCAACTTCGGCGTGGTCACCGCGCTGGGGATCGACCTGTTCCCGATCGCCACCGTCTACGGCGGCCAGCTGACCTTCGACACCCCGCTGGTGGAACCGGCGCTCGAGGCGTGGCGGCGGTGGACCCGGGAGCTGCCCGAGGAGATGACCTCGGCGATCACCATCATGACGATGCCCGACATCCCGGTGATCCCGGAACCGTTGCGGGGGCGGTACATCGCCACGATCAATATCGCCTACACCGGACCGGCGGGCGACGGGGAGCGGCTGGTCGCCCCGCTGCGCGCGATCGGCCCCCGCCTCGATGACGATCTGCGCAGCATGCCCTACTCGGAAACCCATGGGATCTACCGGGATCCGGACTTCCCGCACGACTACGCCGCGACCAACGTGCTGCTGACCGAGCTCCCGGCCGAGGCGGCGCGGGCGTTCCTGGACACCACGGGTCCGGATTCGCCGGTGCCGGTGGTCGCCGGATTCCGCCACCTCGGGGGAGCGCTGCGCCGCCCCGGCCCCGCCGGGGTCGCGGTGGATCATCGGGAGGCCGAGTACATCGCGCGGTTCATCACCATGCCGGAGGGTGACGGCACCGCGGTGCGCGATCGCCACGACCTCATCGGTAAGGCGTTGTCCCCGTGGACGATCGGCCACAGCCTCAACTTCCTGTACGGCGCGGGGGAGTGGGCCGACGAGGCCCAGACGCGCGGTGGATACCGGCCCGAGACCTACGACCGGCTGGCGGCGCTGAAGGCCGAGTACGACCCGGCCAACCTGTTCCGGTTCAACCGCAATATTCGCCCGGCCTGACGGACTCGCTCCATGCTATCTTCGTGATATCACTTCGATATTGGGAGGGTGTCATGGAGCTTCGTCCGGCGTTCCGGGTGAACGGGTTCCTCATGCTGCTGGTGCTGGTGGTCATCGGTGGCGGGGCGCTGATCGGCGCCATCGCCGCGACCGGCGCCGCGTCGGAGGGCGGCAGTGCCGGGGCGGGGGTGGGTGCCGCGGTCGGCTACGTGGTCGCGGCCGCCGCGGTCGTGCTGCTCACGGGGCTGACCACGGTGAGCCCCAACGAGGCCAAGGTGCTGCAGTTCTTCGGCCGCTACATCGGCTCGGTGAGCGAGGCGGGCTTCTTCTGGGTGGTGCCGCTGACCGCCAAGCGCCGAATCTCGTTGCGGGTGCGCAACTTCGAGACACAGACGCTGAAGGTCAACGACTCCGACGGTAATCCGGTCCAGATCGCCGCCGTGGTCGTCTACCGCGTGGTCGACAGCTTCAAATCCGCCTTCGCGGTCGACGACTACGAGGAGTACGTGCAGACCCAGTCCGAGGCCGCGGTCCGGCATCTGGCGACGGTGCACCCGTACGACGCCGCGCCCGACGCGCCGTCCACGGTGACGGGCGCCGCCGGGTCCGAGGCTCCCGCGGATCCGGGCCCCACCAGCCTGCGCAACGGCGCGGAGGTCGCCGAGGAGCTGACCGCCGAACTGCGCGAACGCACGCTGCTCGCGGGGATCGAGATCCTCGAGGCGCGCATCACCCATCTGGCGTACGCGCCGGAGATCGCGCAGGCGATGCTGGTCCGGCAGCAGGCGGCCCAGGTGGTCGCGGCGCGCAGCCGGATCGTCGAGGGCGCGGTCGGGATGGTCGGGATGGCGCTGGAGCGCCTCACCGCCGAGGGCATGGTCGAACTCGACGAGGAGCGGCGCGCGGCCATGGTCTCGAACCTGCTGGTGGTGCTGTGCGGCGATCGGTCGGCGCAGCCCGTGGTGAACACCGGAACCCTCTACGCGTGATGGCGAAGCGGGAGCCGAAGCGGGTGCTGCTGCGGCTCGACCCGGCCGTCCACGAGGCGATCGCCAAGTGGGCGGCCGACGATCTGCGCAGCGTCAACGCCCAGATCGAATACGCCTTGCGGCTGGCGCTGGACCAGTCCGGCCGCTCCCCGAGGCCCCGGGGCTGAAAACAGACCGGATACCCGTTTCGCCTGGAATTGATTACCAGGAAGTCACGTATTGGGCACAAAACGCACAAGGACGTGCGTCTATGCGTCGAATCGGTAACGTGGTCGCGTGCCTATCGCGTTCGAAACCGGCGGACTGCAGCAACTCGATCCAAGCACCTGGGGTAACCCTGTCACCGGCGACCTGGTCACGCTCGCCTACGTCGATGCCGTCCCCGACCTTCCGGCACCGCTCGAGGACATCGACGCGTTACGCCGTGGGCTCACCGAACTGCAGGCCGAGTTCGGCTGCCTGATCGAGGCACACGCCCTCACCGTGGCGGGACAGCCCGCGCTGCTGCGGCTCGAGAAGTTCCCGCTGCCGGACCGGCCCGGACTGGGATTCACGGCCGGGATCGTGCTCCCGAAGGCCACCTGCAGCGCGATCCTCAAGATCATGTGCCGGGAGACCGGCCGGTCCGGCGTGCGCGAGGCCGCGATCGTGCCGAAGGTGGGCTTCCAGAACATGTTTCGCGCGCATCCGTACGCGCCCGAGGTGCGGGGCAAGCTGCCCTACAACGTGGCCGACGACGCCCAGTGGGACCCGCAGTTCCCCGACCACCCGCTCACCCGCGCCCGCCGCTGGATCTCCCACATCAGCCGTACCGCCGGGGTCGACCCGCGCTTCGCTGCCCTCCCGCCCTTCACCGGCCCGGCACAGCCGCCGGAGCCCGCGGGCGATCCGTCCGAAACCGCCCCCGCACCCAGCGTCGGCATCTCGACAGCGACACCCGACGCCCACCCCACGCCCGCCGAACCGGGCCCATCGCCCGCCGCCGAGACGGAACCGACGCCATCCGGCGGGCCTGCGCCATCCCCTACAGCGGACGGGCGGCCGTCGCCCGGCGGCGAGATCGGGCTGTTGTCGTCCGGCGGTGAGGCGGGGCCGATGTCGCCTGGCGGCGGGTCTACGCAATCCGGTGCCGCGGGGTCGGGTTCGATGTCCCCCGGTGTTGGGCCTACGACGTCCGGTGCGGTGGAGTCGGGGCTGATGTCGTCCGGCGGCGGGCCTGCGTCGTTCGCTGCGCAGGGTGGGCCGGTGCCGTCCGATGCAGGACCTGAATCGTCTTCCGCGGAGGCCGGGCGGACGTCGTTCACCTCCGGGCCTGAGGAACCTGCGCCCGGGTCGAATCGTCCGGCGCCGGGCGGTATTCCACGGTTGCCCGCGGCTGCGGCGCAGTATGCGGGCACGCCGATCGGGGCGGCTACCCGGCGTGGCGACCGGCGGTCGGCGTTGCTCGCCCAGGCGTCCGCGGCGAGCAACGCACAGCAACCCGCCGAGGACGCACCGTCGGCCCGCGGTCGCCTGGGCAATTCGCAGTCGCCGATGGACTCCACCGAGACCAAGCCGATCCCCACCGCGGAGGCCCTGGGCAGCAAGCCGCGCGGCTCCCGGGGTGCGGCGGAGCCGACGGGCGCCCGGGGCGGTTCCGGAGCCGACGCGCCGTGGTTACCGCCCGACGCCGCGGAGACGACGGCGATACCCGCCGGTTCGGCAGGGGAGAGCGGTCCACGGTTCCCAGCGGAATCGCCGTTCTCCGTGCGGGATTCAGACCCGCGGTTACCGCCCGAGGCACCGGAAACCACGGCCATATCCGCCGTTACGGGCTCGAGGATCGGCTCACGGTTCTCCTCCGAGCCATCGGAGCCCCCGGCAACGCCCACAGACCCGGCCTCGCCGGATGCCCGCCGGTTGTCAGCCGACGCCCCGGAGTCGGCGCCGAGAGAGCCAGGCCACGTAGACGACACCGACAATCCCGCGGCGACGACGGCCATACCGGCGGCGACCGGCGGCGCGGCGGGGGAGGCGTCCGACCCTGGTGCGACCACCGCGTTCCCCGCCCGCGCGGTCTCGGAGGATGCTTCCGGATCGTCCGACGCCGAGACCACGGCGTTTCCCGGCGGCACCGGCTCCGACGAGGCCGACCGGGCGAGTGCAGCACGGACCACCGCCATCCCGACCGGGCCGATCCGCGGGCTCGGCGGGCGGTTGTCGTCCGGCTCCCGCCGCGCGGCCGATACGCCCGACGGGAGCAGCCCCCGGCTGCCCGCGAGCGCCGAGCGGCGCACCGGCCCGGACGATCCGCACTCCGCGGCGATTCCGAGGGTGCGGCCGGATGCGGAAGAGACGACGGCGATCCCGTCCGGGCGGCGCCGGGCCGAGGACCGCCCACAGTCCGACGGGTCGGCACCCGTCGATTCCGAGGCGTCGGCGGGAGCAGAAACCCGGCCGATCCCGAAGCGCTGAGAATCCCCGCCGGTGGGTTAGCTGTGGGGCGGCTTGTTTGTAACGAAAATTGCTGTGCCTGGGAAGATTTCGCCGCGGAGGGGGCTCCACTGGCCCCATTCTCGGTCCAGCCGTTCCGGCCAGGTCGGTTCGATGATGTCCTGGAGGATCAGGCCCGCGGCTACGATCTCGCGGACTCGGTCGCCGATCGTGCGGTGATGTTCGACGTAGGTCGGCGCGCCGTCGCCGTCGACCTCCACGTAGGGGGTGCGATCGAAGTACGACAGGCTCGCGCGCAGACCCTTCGGGCCGGGATCGTCGGGAAAGATCCAGCGCATCGGGTGATTCACCGAGAACACCCAGCGCCCGCCCGGTCGCAGCACCCGGGCCACCTCCCGCATCACCCGCGCGGAGTCGGCGACGAACGGGACCGCCCCGAAGGCCGAGCACGCCAGGTCGAACGAGGCGTCGGCGAACGGCAGCGCCTCGGCCCCGGCCTGCACGAGCGGCACCCGCGGCCCGCCCCGCGCCATGGCGGCGAGCCCGCGCCGCAGCATGGCGCCGGAGACGTCCAGCCCCACCGGTTGCGCGCCATTTGCCGACAGCCATCGCGAGCACGGCGCCGACCCGCACCCGATTTCCAGAATGCGCTTCCCCGAGATATCGCCGAGCAAATGCCAATCGCCCTCGTGCATACCCTCCGGGCACCACACGAATTCACCGGTCGGGGAGTCCACGCCGAGGAAGTCGGCGTGGGTGTCGTGATATTGCGCGGCGTCGGCGTCCCACCAGCGCCGGTTGGCCCGCTCGCTGCTCGCCGAGTCGATCTCGGTGCGGGCCACCGCGGCCGTGCCGAGCAGTGCGTTCGCCTGTGCGTGGCGCTGTTCGCCCGCCGGATCCGGGATGACGCGCACGTCGGGATGATCTTCGGGCATCATGTAAGAGTAGCCATCTGACGAGGGGGACCCTTGTTTGCTTGCCGCAACTGACGTCGCGTACGCTGTTTCCCGCGAGTGTCTTCGGTACTTGCGTATTGAGGCCGCGCGCGCTGTGAGTTTCGCATGCTATGAGTACAGCGTTGTGCTGTGTCGCAGCGATGTGCTGTGCACGACCAACGCTAGTTCCCTCGCTGTGGATTCACAGCAAAACCGAAAGTCCACATGTCCACTACCGACCACAATCCGTCCGGAGCAACCCAACATATGCCCACCACCGTCACCTCGCCGCAGGTAGCCGTCAACGACATCGGCTCCGCCGAGGACTTCCTCGCCGCCATCGACAAGACGATCAAGTACTTCAACGACGGCGATATCGTCGAAGGCACCATCGTCAAGGTCGACCGGGACGAGGTTCTGCTCGACATCGGTTACAAGACCGAAGGCGTCATTCCTTCCCGCGAACTGTCCATCAAGCACGATGTCGACCCGGCCGAGGTCGTTTCCGTGGGCGATGAGGTCGAAGCCCTGGTCCTCACCAAGGAGGACAAAGAGGGTCGGCTGATCCTGTCGAAGAAGCGGGCGCAGTACGAGCGGGCGTGGGGCACCATCGAAGAGCTCAAGGAGAAGGACGAGGCCGTCAAGGGCACCGTCATCGAGGTCGTGAAGGGTGGTCTGATCCTCGACATCGGCCTGCGCGGCTTCCTTCCCGCCTCGCTCGTCGAGATGCGCCGCGTCCGCGATCTGCAGCCGTACGTCGGCAAGGAGATCGAGGCGAAGATCATCGAGCTGGACAAGAACCGCAACAACGTGGTCCTGTCCCGCCGCGCCTGGCTCGAGCAGACCCAGTCCGAGGTGCGTTCCGAGTTCCTGCACCAGCTGCAGAAGGGCCAGGTCCGCAAGGGCGTCGTGTCCTCCATCGTCAACTTCGGCGCCTTCGTCGATCTCGGCGGTGTCGACGGCCTGGTGCACGTCTCCGAGCTGTCCTGGAAGCACATCGACCACCCGTCCGAGGTCGTCGAGGTCGGCATGGAGGTCACCGTCGAGGTGCTCGACGTCGACCTGGACCGCGAGCGGGTTTCGCTGTCGCTCAAGGCGACTCAGGAAGACCCGTGGCGTCAGTTCGCCCGCACCCACGCCATCGGCCAGATCGTGCCCGGCAAGGTCACCAAGCTGGTGCCGTTCGGTGCGTTCGTGCGCGTCGAGGAGGGCATCGAGGGCCTGGTGCACATCTCCGAGCTGGCCGAGCGCCACGTGGAGGTCCCGGATCAGGTCGTGTCCGTCGGCGACGACGCGATGGTCAAGGTCATCGACATCGACCTGGAGCGCCGCCGCATCTCGCTGTCGCTGAAGCAGGCCAACGAGGACTACCACGCCGAGTTCGACCCGTCGAAGTACGGCATGGCCGACAGCTACGACGAGCAGGGCAACTACATCTTCCCCGAGGGCTTCGACCCCGACACCAACGAGTGGCTCGAGGGCTTCGAGAAGCAGCGCGAGGAGTGGGAGGGCCGCTACGCCGAGGCGGAGCGCCGTCACAAGATGCACACCGCGCAGATGGAGAAGATGGCGGCCGACGCCGCGGCCGAGGCCGCGAACGGCGGCGGCTCGTCGAACTACTCCTCGGAGAGCGGCGCGCAGTCGTCGTCCTCCGCGCAGCCGGAGTCGACCGGCGGTTCGCTGGCCAGCGACGCGCAGCTCGCCGCGCTGCGTGAGAAGCTGTCCGGCAACGCGTAGTAATTCGCGGAGCTGATGGAGGCCCCGGTCCGGTCGGACCGGGGCCTTAGCTGTGTTGTCCGGCGCGCAACCGGTGCGTGACCGCGGGTGGGCTATACTCAGCGAGGTTCTTGAAACAGTTGCATTTAAGACTTTGTAGTAGTGCGGGCTCGGCGGAAAG